>JAYTVM010000328.1:0-17148 GCA_043743995.1 Pirellula sp.
TCGATGGATGGCTACCGGTACGTACCAATCCCCAGAAAACAATCGCATTCTCCATTAAATGCTGCTATTCTAAACCCGGCCCGACTTGTGATCGACGCCTGATTTTCGCAGTTCAAAAACCTTTGGTTTCTGAGGCAACATCACGCGGAGCGTGATGGGTACTTTCTTCAGATTCGAAAAAGTCAGAGCGTGCCACCCGGTTCATAGGTAGATTTCAAACTGGCCCTAGCCTAAGAGCTGAACGCTGATTCGTAGATGCCCTACCCCCTTCCAACTGGATGGGGTCCTCGGTTATTTTGTAGGCTGTCTTTGCTCACTTTTTTTGTAGTTTCAATCCCTGGTTTTCATGTTCCGATCCAAGGCAGCCGTTGTTGGTACAGGATTCATCGGGCCAGTTCATATGGAAGGCCTGATCCGAGCTGGCGTACAAGTTCAGGGGGTGCTCGGAACCAGCTTGGAAAAATCCAAGCGAATCGCGGATTTGTTTGGTATCAAAAAAGCTTATCGAGATCTCGATGAGCTAGTTGGCGATGACGAAGTTAACGTAGTTCATCTTACGAGCCCAAATCGGTTTCATTTCGAACAGGCGATTCGATGCCTAGACGCTGGAAAACATGTCCTATGTGAAAAGCCGCTTGCCATGAACTCGGACGAGAGCGGAGAGCTTGTGCGACGGTCGAAATTGGCAAGTGTCCTTACCGGGGTCAATTACAACGTTCGCTTCTATCCCCTTTGCATTGAGGCATCCGAACGGATTCAGCGAGGAGACATCGGTGACGTATTTCATATTTCAGGGAGCTATGTGCAGGATTGGTTGCACAAACCTACGGACTTCAATTGGCGAGTTCTGTCCAACGAGGGTGGTCCGCTCCGTGCGTTGGCCGATATTGGAACGCACTGGCTCGATCTGGTTCAATCCATCAGCCACTTGGAGATTCAATCGGTTTGTGCGGACTTGCAGACGGTCTTTCCGATTCGACAACGGCCTGTCGGAGGCGTTGAGACCTTTTCCAGTAAAGTAAATCGGCAAGAGCAAAAGTTGGTCGATGTCCCAGTCGACACTGAGGACTATGGTGGAGTCATGTTGCGATTCAAAAACGCTGCTCGTGGCCTGATGCATGTCTCGCAGGTAACCGCGGGCCACAAGAATTGCATTCGGTGGGAAATCGCCGGTTCGAAACAAAGCCTTGCATGGAACAGCCAGCGGCCAGATGAACTGTGGGTAGGAAATCGCGACTCCGCCAACCAAACACTGCTTCGCGATCCTGGCTTGTTATCGGACACAGCCAGATCCCACGCTCAGTATCCAGGGGGCCATAACGAAGGCTTCCCGGACACGTTCAAACAACTGTTCCGATCTTTCTATACGGCCATTGAAAAACACGAGACGAGCGGCAAGATACCCTTTGCGGACTACCCTACTTTTGCAGATGGGCATCGAGAGATCTTGCTGTGTGAAGCCATTCTTAAAAGCGCCCGCGAACAACGATGGATAGAATTGGGGACTCATGCCACTTAGCGATTCTACACTCATCGGTCTTTTAACCCACGAATCGGTCGGTGTCCGCTCGGCATCGTTAGAACTACTCAGCGGTAGCTTTTCAACGGATGTTCGCTGGCTGCCACAGATCTTTGCGGCGTGGGACCGATACGGTCCTCAAGAGGCATTTCCTGAGTTCCCACTGCTTACTCACTTTGCGATCCCGAGTGAACTGGTGAGCGAGTGCATCGAGCGAGCGCAACACATGTCGGCAGGAAGGGCCCTTACCGATCGCGTATGCCGATGCGCCGGCAAACTCATCGAGGCGATATCGGTTGCACCCCCAGTGATTTTTGCGGATCATGTGACAGCCATTCACAATCTCAAACTCCAGTCGAAAATTTTCTTTCGTGTCAACGATCAAAAGATGCACGCGCGCTGCGGTTGGATCGATCGAGAGTTTTCCGATTTGGCAGAGACTTTGGCACACAATCCGAGTAGCATCCTGAATCTCTACGAAGTGCTGGAGAGTCAGTTCCTACAAGGCCGAGCGGACGAAGTGCTCAAGTCGGCTTTCCAGTCGCTTCGATCCGATTTGCATGGCCAGCATGATTTGCATGAACGAACGTTGGAGCAAGTGTCTCATGTCTGCCTGGAACTGGCTACGCGATATCGCATGGTAGGGTACGAATCCTGGTTTGTGGATTTGCTGGATCACGGTGAATCCTCGATCGCCGACGCGGCATCCGTTGGTTTAGCTCGATGCCGAACCGACACGTCCTTGACGCTAATTGCGGATCGTTTTGCCGACTATTCCAAACCGGGCCAACTGCGGTCGATCGACGTATTAAGACGAGGCAGAATCCCTAAGACATCGGAGCTCCTTCGGTTTTTGCGAGCTCATGGACATGGCACACAGGTCCAGAATGCTCTGCGTGCGGCAGAAGTTTTGCAGTTCGATTTTTCGACTTTGGAGGATTGGCTAGAAGCCTTGGTCGTCGTCGATGAACCAAGCTTCGAGCGATTGAAGGGGGCGTTGGGTATCGTCGAGCCCCTGACGGATTCGTTGTCACTGGCTGACAAAACGAGAACCATGCAGCTTTTGCGGAGCCGATTCAAAGAATGACACGCTGCATACTAGCCATCGAATCGACTTGCGATGAAACCGCCGCTGCCGTCATTACCGAGGACGGAAACATCCTTGGCGATTGCATTGCAACCCAAACCGAGCTCCATGAGCAGTTTCAAGGTGTTGTGCCCGAGATCGCCGCACGCGCTCACTTGGATCGTATTTTGCCAGTCATCGATTCCGCCATGCGGCAATCGAATACGACACCGGAAGATTTGGTTGCTATTGCCGTCGCAACCTTTCCAGGATTGCCTGGTTCGCTTCTTGTAGGGCTGTCGGCTGCCAAAGGTTTGGCGTTGGCATGGCATAAGCCGCTTGTAGGAATAAATCACGTTCAGGCTCACATCTACGCGTGCGGGATGGGCAAGCCGGAAAGTGTTTTTCCGTGTGTTGGATTTGTGGTCAGCGGTGGTCACACCAGTTTGTATCATTGCATTTCGCCTACAGAATGGATCTATATTGCTGGCACGATCGATGATGCGGCCGGCGAAGCGTTTGATAAAGTAGCAGTCATGCTGGGACTGCCATTTCCAGGTGGTCCAGCCCTTTCCAAATTGGCCGAGCAAGGAGACTCGAAAGCGATCCAATTTCCGCGGCCCATGTTGAATGACAAGGTTCGATTGGACTTTAGCTTTTCGGGGCTAAAGACTGCGGTCAGGTACCGGATTGCTGGAACTGGAAAACAAAATTGGAATGCATTGGCTTTGGTGCCTCAATTGAGAGCGGACATCGCCGCATCCTTTCAACAAGCGATCATCGATTGCTTAGTCGGCAAGAGTTTGCAAGCGGTTAAGAAATTGGGAGCCAAACGCCTTTGCGTGGGTGGTGGGGTTGCAGCCAACCGAGAATTTAGACGCCAATTGGCCATGGCATGCGATGGAGCGCGGATCGAATTGCACATCGCTGCCCCCGAGCTTTGTACGGACAACGCGGTGATGGGTGCGTTGGCTTGGGAGAAGATCAAACTTGGTGATTTCGATACGCTGGAGCTGGATGCGAAGCCAGGATTGCTAAGACGATGTTGACATGATTCGTTGCGAAAAAGTGAGTGTGGCACGTCCCTGAGTTTACGAAGGGCGTGGAGAGTCGCTAGAAACATTTGCCTAACTTCCCACGCCCATCGCTAGCGCGCTAGCGCTTTGGGCGTGCCACACGAGTTAGCGTTGGGCGTGCCACACTATGGCAATGGGCAGATGCTCAAGCTGTCGAACCGAACTTTGCATTCGGTATCGTGGGCTTGCAACATGATCGTTCCGGCTTCCGTACGAAGCCCCTTGCGTGGGTTTTCGTTTGGCTCGCGGGAGTCTTGTAAATCCACGACTTGAACACCGTTCACCCAAGTGCTCATCAAGGGGCCATCCGCCACGATAGTCAGAAATGTCTTGTCGGCGGAATCGGAAAGGACAGCCCTTGCATTTTGCCTTCGAAAGATTGCACCCATACCGCCATCGACCGGTCGACGTCGGTCCTCTTTGAATCCGTGATGAACTTGGCATTCGTACCCGTTCATGTCTTCGCCAGGAATACATCGGAAAAAAAGCCCTGAGTTGACGTTTTCGGCCAGCGTCTGTACGGCAAATTGCAAGCAACAGTTGGCGTGCGGTTGTAGCAATTCGATGTGACCTTTTCCTCCGAACAAGGTCAGTGATCCTTCATCGCTGAGTTCCGTTTTTACGCTACCAGCTGGCGTATTAAAATCCTTTAAGTCTTTGGTTGGTAGGATCGCGTAGGTGATGGGTCGTACCTTGACGTTGCGAAAACGGATTGTGCCCTCTCGGAATTGCAAACCAATGAAGCCCGCTGTTAAGCCTGTTGTATCCATGTAGTCTGCAGACAGTTGGCCATTGACCCAGGCTTGCACATGCTCTCGATCCACCATCGCATGCAACGAATGCCATTCGCCCGACTCCGGCTCATCAACTTGATCGTTTACCTTGACTCGTCCTACTAGGGAACCCGTTGGAAATGGATTGTCCTGCGGAGCGATGTTCAATTCGAAGCAGTCTTTTGCCGGGTCGGTTGGATTCAAAGGAGTTCGAAGAAAGACACCACTGTTCGTTTTGTCGGTCCCTTTGTATTCCAGCATCAATTCGAAATCGGAAAATCGAACCGAGGTGCACAACAAGCCCGCGTCGCCTGCGTTCGCAATCAAAACGCCATCTTCGACTCTCCAATTTGCGTCGTTGGATTTTCGCCAGCCCATTAGCGATTGACCATCGAAAAGCCGGATCCAACCCACGCTCATTTCTTCCGCCGGCAATCGAGCAGCCAGCAATTTCTCGACATCGACAGATGGATCCAGAGGAGGATCAACAGGTTTGGCATCGGCCTGTGGAGCAATCGCTTTCGGTGGAGTCGTATCTTTTGGTTCTGAGCCTTGTCCGTCTGCAGGCTTAGCAGTTTCATTGGCGTCAGCCACCGATTGCTGCGTCACCTCGTTTACAGGAGTTGTGGCACTGATACCGGATGAAGTTGAATTCCAGCATCCTGTTTCGAAAGAAACCATCCAAACAATGCACAGGAACGGGGCAATTGCTACAAGTCTAAAGGGCTGTCGTCCGAAATTTCTATCCATGCTGCGAAATGCTCAGGTAATTGAGGTTTTTCCAATGGTGCACCGCGCCATCGAAGTTCCACGCGATTGAAGGATTCCATCATACCGGTGATCGGCACCGTCGCCAAACCCTTCATAATACTCAAAGGCTGCTGGATGTCATTTATCGAAAAGTGAATATCCGTCGAAGCGGGTTCAAAACAAAAGCGAATAATCTGTTTAATCGATACGCCCGACGGGCGGTGAAACGTGCGAACGGAGCTAATTTCCAACTGACTCGGGTCATTTGGGTCGAGTCGCCCGTCGATTTTCCATTGGGAATTTAGCGAAATTCGGTGTGGTCTATTCACATTCCTGCTCGCGAAGCTCATGACTTGGGTAAACACCAGGTCCATCGACGCGGTACCAACGATCCAGAGCGGCAGACCATTCGGCAAGGTTTTTCACGCGAGCAAAACTCTCTCGCACTTCGAGTGACTGCGGATGAAGTGCTGAGTATTTGATGCCAAACTTACGCATGGGTACACCTGCTTTGTCTTGGCCGTAGAGTTTTTCCGCTAATTGAAAATGTTCCAAAATGACCTCCCGCTGACGAAAAAGCGTGGGGGGCGGTGGCAGAGGCTGTCCGTGAAAGATCGCCTGACATTGCTCAAAGATCCACGGATTGCCAATACATCCCCGAGCCACTGTTACGCCGTCGATACCGGTTTCCTGAATCATTCTTAAGCAGTCATCTGCCGAGAACAGATCTCCGCTTCCCAGGATGATTCGGTCGCGTCCGACATGCTGTTTGACCTCTCGCAAGAACTCCCAGCGGCTCGGTCCGATATAGCGTTGTACGACGGTTCGGCCATGAACGGTGATCGCGTCTATTCCATAGCCGAATGCCCCATCGAGTATTTCAAAGAAATGGTCGCGGCTCTCCTGAGTGTCATCCAGCCCTCGGCGCATCTTGATGGTCACTGGGACATGTTGAGGTACGATATCGCGAGTTTGGCGTACAATCTCCAATGCCACCTTGGGCTGGCTCAAGTGGAATCCACCCCGACATCGGCCGAGTACCTTCTTGACCGGACAGCCAAAATTGATATCGATGACCGCAAAGCCAGCTTCGACTAACTTCAACGCACCCAGTGCAAACTGTTCAGGCTCTGCCCCCATGAGTTGACCGGCAACTGGCTGTTCCTCGGGAGTGTTATGTAGGAAGTGTTGCGTTCGTTTGCGGTCTTTTAATTCCACTAGAAATTTGTCTAGCATCACTTCGCACAGACTGTACGAAGCACCATGACGTCTTGCAATGACTCGCATCGGCCAGTCACTATAGCCACTCAGCGCGGCCTGAACGACAGGAAAGCCTATGTCCACGGCACCGATCTTGAGCGGCCGATACAGCGGTGATGGATTAGATTGCTTGGATTGCGACATACTCTGCGAGGTTTCAAGTTTTGTTGAGGCACATGACTCGCTCCGATCGTAGGGCATTCTTCCAGGATGATCAACCCGCAAGCAGCATATCTCGGCAAACGACTGGAATGGACTCTTCATCGGGCAGGGCAAATACAGGGATATGATACGCGACGAGCCTAGCTGCCGAATCCTGTAGACCGTCTTGGTCGTGCTGATTGACGATAACCGAAACGGCAAAACCCCGTCGTCTCAGCATTCCCAAAGTCAAGGCCATGGACTCGTCCACTTGCTGCACGAACACCAGAACGGAAAGTTGGCGAGAGAGACGATTTTCTGTTTCCATCAACAGATCCCCAAGACGCAACCCGTCGGTTCGTTCTAGCCTTGCCAGCGTTCGGTGCATTTCCGAAAACTGCTCGGGCCCGCTTCTAGCACTAACCACAACGGGCCGCAGACGATCGCTTTTGGCGTTCATTTCGACGTCAGCACGAACCGAACTACGATCAGAAAAATCCCGTTCTAAACGCGTTTGACGGACACGATCGGCCGCATCGCGTCCATTGCTGATCAAACCGAAGGGCTGATTCATCAGGTATAGGGTGTGGGCCAAAGAAGCAGCCATTGTGACCGCCAAATCGGTACGGACAGGTTCATTGCGGTCTGGGTTCGTTTCGCTGTGCATGTCCAAAATGAGCATGGCACCTTGGATGCAAGTCGGCTGAAAAACGCGGGTATGCAGTTTGCCCGTACGCGCCGTCGCTCGCCAGTGGATACGATTGAGAGAGTCGCCAGCTCGATATTCGCGGATGCCGACCATTTGTGTTGGGTCTTCCATTACCCGGTCATTAACTCGCAAATCTCCCATCGGCCGGCGGCTCGAAATATTCATCCCTTGTAGCGGTACTAGTTTCGGCAACACAAGGATGTATTGTGGTTCCGAAGCGACTCGATAGTTGCGATGCAGCCCAAGCAGGTCACCGGTTTCAAGGACAGTTGGGCCTAGCTGAAAGTAACCTCTGCGTATAGCCTTGATCTGATAGGTCATCAAGGCAATTTGCCGCGGTCGAAAGAAATAGAGTTTTGCAGGGTAGCCGGTGACTTCCAACGCACGGTTGGGTTGCGAAGTAGCTCGCTTGGACAAAAGGTCTTCCGCAAAGAGCCATGGTATAAAGTAGCCGGTGTTGTTTTTTAGTCGGAGCCCAACCGCTAGGCTTTCACCGATTTGCAACTCGGCTTTCGTGACTTGCCTTTCGACCGTCAAGCTGTCGGCCCAGCGATCCGCATAGAAGCGAGTTAGTTGGAACACGATCAAAAGCGAGCAAGCACCGAGAGCGAACAAATTGGCGCCAGTCAACATACCGATCAGCAATACCAACGCGATGATTGGTAAAATGGCCATGCGCCCAAACCTTAAAACTAGAAAAAAGCGGTTTTGAAAAATGAATCAACAGTATGACCAGACGTGGGCAGAATAAAAGCCACAAGGAAAAAGAATTGGACTAAGTCGTTGTTAATCGACTTATGCTACGATGCCCTGTCATCTCACTCACGATTTCGAACCGCTAAAAATACTCATGGATCGCATTGAACTGGCAGACGGGGGATTGATTCTCCTGGACGAAACTTTCCTACCTAGCAAATTGGCCGATCGTTATTTTGTGGAACTGCAAGAACAATGCGTTTGGGAGCATAAGCCAGGAATCTTTGGTCACATGCAACCAAGGCTGATTGTCTCCTATGGAGACCAAGGCATCACCTATCGATACTCTGGCAAGGTCAACGTCGCTCTCCCATGGATCCCGGTTTTGCTGGAGATCAAAAAAAAGATCGAAGCCGTTCAAGGTGAATACAATTACTGCTTATTGAATCGCTACCGCTCTGGGGCCGATAGCATGGGATGGCATGCTGACGATGAGCCCGAAATGGGCGACATGATTGGTTCCTTGTCGCTTGGGGCAACCAGGAAGTTTCGGATTCGGCACAACACCACGAGGGAGACGAGGACTTTCTTGGTAGGTAATGGAACGCTCATCCTGATGGCAGGAACAATGCAACAATTCTGGCAACACGAAGTCCCCAAGACCAAGCAGCCAGTCGGAGAACGTATCAATCTGACATTTCGGAAGATAAAAAAAGTTCCGAGCCTTGAGATGGCATGAAGCAAATTAGCCGGGCGGCAGACAAAAGACGACCAGGCCAAACCACTGTGTGGCACGCCCAAAGCGATTAGCGCGATTAGCGATGGGCGTGGGCGGTGTAGCAAATGATTCTAGTTCGACTGTCCCAAGTTAGAGGAAAGAACCGTTGTCCAATCGGGAGTGCGAGGTTCCTACCGAGCTTTCGGAGTCCTTTTTCTCGGCAGGAGCCTCGTTCTCCCGATAAATCGCACCGCAAAAACCAATTTAGGACAGTCGAACTAGCGATTCACCACGCCCTTCGTACCTCAGAGCGTGCCACACGTAACTCCAGTTCTGACCGCGCCCCGCAGGGTCACCGGAGGACCGTGGCTGGCATGCCGCCTTGCATGGGATCCCGGTAATTGTTGCCGGGTGTCATTCCCCAGTTTTGCTGAGGCGCGATGAATGGACTTGTATTGGGGCGGAAGCTCATTCCGTTCTGGTTGTTACTCCCCCATAGATAAGGCTGTGAGACCGGCGTGTTCGATGCCACATAATTGGTGTTGCGATTGGCACTGAACAAACTGTTGTTGAACAGACTACCCGTTCCTGACGCAAAAGTTGGCCAAGTGAAGAGCGGGCGTGACGCCGTGTTCGCATAGGGATATGCACCAGGCACTGCATTTGGGGCGTATTGCAAGTTGGGCCGCAATGGTACCGCCGGGATCACGAAATTCGTGTTGGAAGTATTTGGTAATGGCTGAGTTGGGAAATTGGCGGACGCAAGCATTGGATTTGCAGCATTGTACGGAGCTGTGTTGTACGGGGGTGCTGCGTTGTACGTGGATTGGTTGTAGTTCGAATTTGGATAGTACGGTACTGGTGCTTGTGCGAGTAAATTTCGATTGGGGAAGCCTTGGTATCCTGGATTGGTTGGGTAGTCGATGGGGCGCGTAGGGAAGCGAGATAGATTTCGATTTGCTTGGGCGACCTGTGCGGCTTGCTGATAGAAGTTGGTGTTGATGGGGGGAACGGGGTTGTTGGCTAGAGTGTTGCCACCGTTAGGTGTTTGGCCGATTGGGCGATCCACATATTTTGGTACTTGTTTGGATTGAGAGCTCAAGACGGGTACCAACCGGGTGACTTCTTGTTCTTCGTATTTTTGGTACGTAACAGGTTGAGTGACTTGGACGTAATTGGGTTGATATTGCACGATAGTCACGTATCGCCAAACTTGTTGCGGTTGAGCGAACGGATTCCAGCCAGGCACATTCTGCAACTGAAGCTGCTGGGAGTAAATCGGGACATCCTGCGTAACGGTGGTTGTCTTGTTTTCGGTTATTGTTTTCGGAATATACACCCGTTCCTTGACCTCTTGGTAAGAGTAGGCAACGACAGGGACTGTTTCTTGGATAATGTAACGACCATATGGCTGGCCGCTGGAAGGATCCACAAAAGTCATGACGGGTGTACCAGTAGCCAACTCATCGCTATTATTGGGATTGCCAATATTTTGGGCTCCCGTTTGAAATCCGAAGGCAATTGAGCTCAAGCCGAACAAGCCTGGGATAAGACAAATGGATAAAAATGCAGCGAAGCTTTTGGAGAACATAGTCTTGCCGGATTGGATCCTTGGATATCTGCGTTGCCCGCAATCTAGCGGGAAACTTTTGCTAGCTTCTCAAGCGGTGTTAGATACATTGTTGGAGCGTGCGCGCTGTGCCGCACTGTTTTCAGTATTGGGTCGTACTATTTCCCAGGTTCCATCGCAAGGTCTAGTTAGTGAGGACGGGCGATGGTTCTATTCGGTAAACGATGGCATTGCCAGCCTAATGGCAGACGAAGCGGTTCCATTACAATGCGGCACGCCCAAAGCGATTAGCGATGGGCGTGGGAAGTGTGGCAAATGACTCTCGCGATTCACCACGCCCTTCGTACCTCAGAGAGGCTGTGATTTTATAGTACCAATCACGCTCCGCGTGATTTTCGCAGTTCAAAAACCTTTGGTTTCCGGGGCAACATCACGCGGAGCGTGATGGGTACTTTCTTCGGATTCGAAAAAATCACGGCCTCAGAGCGTGCCACCCAGTTTATGAGCCTTAGGTGCCAGGTAGCCTTAGGTGCCAGGCAGGTAGCCTTAGGTGCCAGGCACCTATTGAAACCTGCTGATAGCTAGCTAACGATAGGTGCCAGGCACTTATCAGCGGGCACTTATCAGCGGGAACTTGGATGTGGAGTGTGGCCGAAATTTTTAGGGTGTAACGATAGGTCAGTAACGATAGGTGCCAGGCACTTATCAGTGGGAACTTGGAGGAGTGGAGCGTGGCCGCGGTTTTTAGAGATTGGCATTATGGGCTATTTAGCAAGAGTGTAATGATTGCGTCGGCTTTTCTTTATTGGGGAAATTTTCGGAACAGGCTAATTATCCGGCCTTGTTGGTTCGATACCTGAACGAGCGGGAAGGTTTTCCGCTTAGGTAAAGATTTTCACTTGCGTCGACAGGCACGTCTGGCGTGAGTCTCCGGCCTCAAAACATGGAAGATACAGTCGTGAACCGCTTCACCCTCCTCTTACTCGTTGCGACAACGATCGCAGGTGGCAACGCCTTCGGCCAGAATCACACGTCAGGACGCTCAACCACCCCGCCTGTGCGCGTCGCACATTCGCCAGTGGTACCAGCTAGGTCCGCTGCCGTTCCGCGACCTGCACGGCCAGTTGGCCGTCTTGTTTCTCAGCAGAGTGTCATAGCAGATGATGGTGGCGATGTCATGTACGAGGACGCACCGGAAGGTGTCGTACTCGGTGAGTCCTACAATCCTAACGAAGGATTAGCGGAGATCGGTGGAGGTTGTACTTCCTGTGGTGGCGGTGGCTGCAGCAGTTGCGGCGATAGCTGCGGTGACGCTTGTGGCAGCCCTTTCGGATTCGACCTGTGCAATCCAGGTGGCCTTTGTGGACGGCAATTGTGTATCGCCTTGCCATCACACGGATGGGTCAGTGTTGAGTACTTGAATTGGTACCAGAAGGGGATGGAGACCCCAGCTTTGGTTACCACTTCACCAGTACCAACCGCACAAAACTTGGCCGGCGTGCTCCCTCTGGCAACAACGCTTTACGGCGGAAACGACGATATTCTGAATGGCCGTATGAACGGTACGCGGGTTCGGTTCGGTTGGTGGTTTGCTAACCATCCCAACGTGGGCGTCGAAGGTGAGTACTTCGGCTTCGGAACCAAAACGGAGAATTTTGATCGTCAATCCAACGGAAGCACGATCCTAGCTCGACCGTTTTATAACGCCGTAACCGGCATGGAAGATTCCGAACTAGTCTCCTTCCCTGGTTTGTTGTCTGGTCGAGTCCGAACCACTGCAACTTCTAAACTAGACGGCGCGGCTGTCCGATTTCGACGCCTGCTTTGTTGTAGCAGTGATTGTGGTTTTTCGCCAATCGCTTGCGGTCCAGTTCCAACCCAGTCCCGAATCGATGCGACCTTGGGTTGGAGATTCTACCAACTCAAGGAAAGCCTAGGAATTCAAGAAGATTTGACCTCCCTCAGCACTGCGAATCCAGGAAGCTTTGTCCTCAACGACAACTTCCGAACACGCAACCAATTCAACGGTGCCGAACTTGGCTTCCACTGGATGAGACGTCGAGGCTACTGGTCTTTGGATACATTGATGCGATTGGGTCTGGGCAATACCCGACAAGAAGTCATCATCAATGGAACTACGCAAACGACTCAAAACGGAAACACAACGACCACCAACGGTGGATTGCTAACTCAACGAACCAATAGTGGAACTTTTGTTCGCAACCAATTTGGCGTCGTGCCAGAATTGGGTGCAACACTTGGCTATCAATGCACGCAACGATTGCGTCTGACTGCTGGCTATTCCTTCATCTACTGGAGCAACGTAGTTCGCCCAGGGGACCAAATCGATACAACCGTTAATCCAAACCTGCTTCCTCCCGAGAATCCACTACAAACTGCGTTCTTGAACCCCAGGTTTGCGTTCCAAGATTCCGATTACTGGGTACAGGGATTGAGTCTTGGCGGCGATTATCGATGGTAACCCCCCGATAACTGATAGCTAAACAACTTCAATATCCAGGGCTTGATGGATCTTCGCGATCGATCAAGCCCTTGATTCGTTGAATTACCGCTTCAACGACCTTGAACTTACGCAAAACCAACAGATATCGAGGTCGGCAGGGAAGCTGATGATCTGAGCGGCGAAGCTCAGTTTTCACTCCCAAACGGCCGAGCCCACGGATGGAGCAGTGATGAAAATGGCCGGACTTTTGAATCGACTCTACGAAATTTTGAGTGGCTCGCAAAGAGGTCGCAAGTCTCCTGCGATCCAAAATCGAGCCAAAAGAAAACTCCGAATGGAGCTGCTCGAAGGACGCCAGTTGATGGCAGCTAACATCACGGGCACTGTTTTTCAAGACATCACCGACAATGGACTCGATGCAGGCGATGCCAATCTTTCCGGTGTGACTGTCGCACTGTTTCGAGATGGGGGCAACACATCCTACGATAGTGGTACTGGGACCGTTGCTGCGGGCGATGACACTTTGGTGGTGACCGCGACTTCGGCCGTTACAACAGGCTTGTATTCCTTCACCGTCAATACCGCTGGTACTTATTTCGTGGTTCAGTCCAGTGTCGCCACCGGCTTAATCCAGAGACCAACACAACGTGTTCAGACCGTTATTGTCACCAGCACTGATATTGCAGGCGTTGGTTTGACAACCATCGATACGTTCGATTCGACCGCCCAGGCCGTGCAAGCCGTCTTTGGTGGAACTAACCCTGATTTCGATTCGAGCGCTACCGCGGAAGCGATCGGCGGAGAACGGGACATGTTCGTCAATGCGACCGCTGGTACCATTTCCATGCAAGCCGATACTCCTTCGACGACCAATTACCTAGCCTTTGACGTGGGAGCAGGCGCAAACGGAACAAGAATTTTGACCTATGACGGTATCGACAACGACGCTCAGGTGCTGGCAACGAATGGACTCGGTGGAGTTGACTTAACCTCGGCTGGATTGGCAACCGGGTTCCGATTTCAGATAGGTGGCGAAGCAGGCACACAAATCACTATCCAAGTTAACAGTGGCGCGAACGCCTCCACTCGTACCGTAGCGATTCCAACAACTTCAGGTGCATCTCCATCTGCCATATTGGATGTTCCGTTTACCGATTTCACGACCAGCAGCGGTACCGGCGCGAATTTCGCTAGCGTTGGAGCCATCCAGTTTTCCGTCTCTGGACCCAACGCTGCGGATGCGATCATCGATTTGATTCAAACTTTTGGCGCAACCACGATCACACGCAACGTCGCCAACTTAACTCCGATGAGTATTGGCAATCTGGTATTCTCAGACCGAAACAACAACGGACTGTTCGATACCACCCTGCCGACCGAAACGGGCGTTAACGGCGTGACACTGCAGTTGTTCACAGATACAAACAACAACGGCGTATTCAATGCGGGAACCGACGTTGCTACGCTTGACAGCACCAACATCCCTATCACCACAACTTCGAATGCATCCGGCAATTACACGTTCACGAATCTGTTCCCTGGTCGTTACTTTACCGTGATCCCAAGCAGCCAGTTTTTGACAGGCGGAGCGGCTGCAGGCTTTGTGGTGAGTTCAACTACTCCGGCGGGCACCAATAACACCAACAAGGGTGTTGCGGTCGTCGGAACGGGCGTTGTGACTTCATTGGTCTCGCTCAATGCCGGTGCCGCACCGATCACAGATGGTGACTCCAACGTCAACACCGATTTAAGTTTTGACATAGGTATCGTCCCTCAGTTTGATTTGACTGTTGCTAAGTCGACCACAGCAACCGTCGCTGCCACCGGCACGACCATCACCTATGCTATCACAGCCAGAAACGATGGGCCTTCACCTGCCTCCGGAGTGACGCTTTCGGATGACATTCCCGATGGCCTGCGTATCATCACCGCGACCTCGACCGTCGGCACAGACGTCGTGACGATTCCTGCATCCGCTTCCGATACGACGGCCGCAAATCCAGACAACATTACAGTGGACGTTGGTACCCTTGCCGCTAGTGCATCGACCCAACGTACCATTACCATCGTCGCCGAAGTCCTTGCTATCACGACGGGAACGGGCACGCCTGCAGCCATCAACAATACGGTCACCATCGCAGGTCTCGGTACGGAATTGACAGCCTTGCCAAATACGGCTTCGGTTTCTTTGCCTGTTCAATTGCGCAACGACTTGGTGGTCGTGAAAACGATTACGACCAACCCTGCCTCGACAGGTACTCCCGCCATCGCAGCCCCAGGTTCGACCCTTACGTACACTCTCGTGGCTCGTAACGACGGCCCATCCCGGGCGACAACCGTTCGAGTCACCGACGACTTACCTGACGGCATCCGAGTCTTGACAGCGACCTCAAGCGACGTTACGGATACCGTTACCATTCCGGCATCTGCTCAGGACACCACGGCAGGTAACCCTGACAATCTTACGGTCGACGTGGGTGACCTTTTGATCGGGCCCGGCAATCAGACGACGATCACAATCACCGCCGTGGTCTTGGGGACAACTGCCGGCCTGTTCACCAATGCATCCAACATTGCCGCTACGAATACAACGGTTAATAACGAACTCTTGTTAACCAACAACGATAGTTCTGTGGCAGCCAACGCTCAGCGCAATATTGACTTGGTGGTAACCAAATCCATTGTTACCAACCCTGCTTCTACCGCGACACCAGCTACGGCTTTGCCCGGCTCGACGTTCACTTACACGGTCCTGGCACGCAACGACGGACCGTTTGATGCGACTACCGTACGCGTCGTGGATGATATTCCAGACGGTATCCGAATTATCTCCGCGGTTTCGAGTGATGTGACCGACACGGTGACGATTCCAGCCTCCGCACAAGATACGACGGCTCTCAACAGCGATAACATTACGATAGATGTCGGCAATCTAGCCGTAGGTGTTGGCGCACAGACAACAATCACCATCATCGGAGTCGTACTTGCTGCTACACAAGGTACCTTCACCAACGTAGCGACCATCTCCGCCACCGACACCGCAGTTAACATTGAGACGGTCACCAACAACAATTCCAGTTCCATCGCGGCCACCGCGCCTCGAACGGTTGACTTGACCGTCGCTAAGTCAGGACCGACCACCGCGATTTCCGGAAACACGATTACTTATACTTTGACGGCAACCAACAATGGACCGTCCGACGCGATCGGTGTGCAAGTAGTCGACAATATCCCTGACGGAATCCGGATCATCAGCGCGACGGTCAACGGCAATACGATTACCATTCCTGCCTCGGCGTCCGACACGACCGCTGCGAATCCAGATGATATCACCTTTGCGGTTGGAAATTTAGCCACAGGTGGTAGCAACAATACGATCATCATTGTCGCAGCCATTCTGCCCGCCTCGACGGCAGCTCTGGTGAATAGCGCCGTCATCAGCACCACCGATACAGCCACGACGGAAACACCCACCAACAACAATGCAGCGTCCGTGACAACCACCCTGACACAACAGAATGACGTGGCTATCACCAAGAGCGGCCCAACATCGACTACAGCTAGTGGCACCATCACTTACACGATGAACGTGACCAACAACGGACCATCGACAGCGACTTCGGTTAGCGTTGTAGACAATTTGCCAACCGGTGTAACCTTTGTCTCGGGAACCTCGGTAATCGGTTCGACTACCGCTGGCACAGTGGCTTCTGGTGCAAACAACACCGCCAACGTCACGATCCCAACTTTGGCGCCCGGTGGGACCGCTGTTGTGACCATTCTCGCGACGGCCCCGTCCACAGCACCTACCAACGTGACCAATACAGTTACCGTAACGGCAACCAACGATTCCGTTTCCACTAACAACACCGCGACGGCGGCGACCGCGATTACCGCTCCACTTACCTCGAACCTATCGGGTCGAATCTACATCGATAGCAATAACGATGGAACGGGTCAGTCCACGGAACCCGGTGTTTCCGGCATTACGGTTACGCTGACAGGTACCGCGACCAACAGCGGTGCAGCCGTCAATCGGACCACCACCACGGATGCCAGCGGTAACTATACTTTTGCGAATGTGGATCAGGGTACCTACAGCGTCACATCGGGATCGCCCAACGATTTCAATTTCCGTGCGGCGAATCCTGGAACAACAGGCGGAACGGCCGGAACTCGGCAAGTCTCCGCGATTAATCTAGCGGGGACCAACTCGGCGGCCAATAACGTGGGTTTCTCTCGAGTCTTTAGCAAGAGATTGTTCTTGGCATCGGGACCTACCAGCTAAGCAAGCTTGATCTCAATCGAGGATCGAAAACGCCACGGTACACCCGTGGCGTTTTTCGTACGTGGCAACCATAATACGCTTGATTCAATGTATCGTCGCCTTTCGCTCCGCGAGCATT
>JAYTVM010000329.1:0-4657 GCA_043743995.1 Pirellula sp.
GCCCAGCATCGATCCTCGCAAACCAACCGCCGGAGCGGATGTAATGCGAGAGTTGCAACTCATCGCCCCCATCTGCCGCTGGACCAGTGGCCGTTGGGAAACGATAGATGACATGAAATGGAATGACCTAAATAACGTGCCTAAGCACATCAGCATATTGACTAACGTCCTGATCAGAGCATATCTGCAGGCCAAGGGTACTAGATAGAAATGCAGTTTTTTTTCCCCGATAGCCAAGATTTGGTAGATCCAAGTTTCGACTTTGTGACTGAGAAGCGGAGCGAGACTCGCATTCGCCAACGAGACGATTTGTACGCGCACGAGGTCTTCAAGAAGCCGCCTTACGATGGCATGCTAGTATCCAAAGCGATCGTAGAAGGAACTGGAGCGGGAACGGGACGTTACACGCTCGGCCAGCAGCGTCGATTCGCAGTTGAAGGGGTCAAAGAGTTTCTGCGGATGCCCGTTGGGATGAAGGTCATTGGTGATTGCGGTGCGTTCACCTACGTCAATGAACCAGTCCCGCCGGTAACCGTTGATGAAGTAATTCGATTTTACGAGGATGCTGGGTTCGATTATGGCGCTTCAATCGACCACATCATTTTTCAATACAACTCGAATTGGGATTTCAACCATCCTGGGACAGAAGGAGTTCCTCAAGAGTGCATTGATCGTCAGGAGCTAACACTCGAACTCGCACGATCGTTTATGAAATCCTGCAAGCAAAACAAGGTTGGATTCGAACCGATCGGAATTATTCAAGGCTGGAGCCCGAAAACGTACTCGCGTGCATTCAGTGCATTGCAAAAGATGGGCTATAAATACATCGCATTAGGCGGCTTAGTCCCGCTCAAGTCGCAAGAGATTGTCGAAATCCTTGAACCGATCTCGCCAAAACTGAAGTCCGACACACGACTGCATCTTTTCGGTGTTTCACGTTTGGATCATGTAAGGGAATTTGCAAAACATGGCGTCGTCAGCTTCGACAGCACGTCACCGCTCACTCAGGCGTTTAAGGAAGACAAGGAAAACTATTATGGAGCTGATCGCAAATACGCGGCGATCCGTGTGCCTCAGGTAGACATTAACGTCAACCTTAAGAACCGAATTCTATCGGGTCAAGTTAAGCAGTCGGATGCGTTTCGGCTTGAGCGAGAGTGCTTAGAAGCGTTGAATCTCTTCGACAAGCACAAGTTTCAACGAGCAGCGTTGATCGAACTCTTGATTGAGTACCAGTCGCTGTTTGGCGGAACTCGCAACTACGCGGCGGAGTACGAAGTTACCTTGAGAGATCGCCCGTGGAAGGACTGCAAATGCACGGTCTGCGAAGAACTTGGAATAAATGTAGTGATCTTTCGCGGGGCTGAACGAAATCGCCGTCGGGGCTTCCACAATGTTTTTGTAACTTACAATCGTTTGAAAAAGATACGCAACCGCATTGCGGTTGCCTAATGTGAATTCGGAAAGTGCACCGAGTATGACAACTATGGCGAAAAAGAAACCAACAGAGGCAGCGTCCTCGTCGCGAAACATGAAGGTGCTGCGACTCGCGGCGCTTGAGGTAAAACAGGGGAATAATCGGAAGCTTTACAGTTTTGCAGTCGATGGTAAACAGCTTCACGAGTTTTGTACGATCTCTAGGGTGAGTCGCTACGGCAGTGAAGGGCTGGAAGGATATCAACGACCAGAAGTCGTTTCGCACATTAACCAGATCCGGGATTACCTCGAGTCGGAGAACCCGCTGTTGCCGAATGCAATTGTCGTTGCTTTTGACGACTCTGTCCGTTTCAAGCCGAACGCGGGAAACAACGGCGCTGACTCCCCGTTTAGCCGTTCCGGAGTCTTGGAGATTCCGATTGACGAATCCATTGCCGAGGAAAATAAGCCTGGCTGGATCGTCGACGGCCAGCAACGATCGGCAGCTCTTCGAGACGCTCGGATCTCAGGCTTTCCCGTATGTGTGGTTGGCTTTCTTGCTCAGGGATTGGAAGAGCAACGTCAGCAGTTCATCTTGGTCAACGCCACCAAACCGTTGCCGAAGGGCCTAATCTACGAACTTCTTCCGTCGACCGGAGGAAAGCTACCAACAGCGTTGCAACGTCGCCGACACCCAGCATTGTTGGCTGAGCGATTGAACTTCGATGAAGATTCACCATTACGGGGAATGATACGCACGCCGACAAACGGAACAGGTGTCGTTGCCGACAACACTATCTTAAAGATGCTTGAGAACAGCTTATCAGATGGTGTCCTCTATCTTTATACCACCATCGACGAGCAACTCGATGTGCTCAAGCAGTTCTGGTCCGCAGTCGCTGAAGTCTTTCCCGATGCTTGGGGATTGCTTCCAAGAAAATCGCGACTAATGCACGGTGCTGGATTCATTTCAATGGGATTCTTGATGGATACAATTGCCGATCGCCACCGCAAGTCGAAGGCCTTGACCAAGCAATTATTCAAAAAGGATCTCCTGCCGCTGAAGGATGTTTGCAGTTGGACCGAAGGCGTCTGGGAGTTTGACGAAGGCAACGTCCTCAAATGGAGTGAGGTACAGAACGTCCCTCGTCACATTCAGATGCTTTCCAGCCATTTGTTGGGGCAGTATCGAGAACTGGTTTGGAACAAGAAAAGTTAGCGGTTGCAGAGAAATTGGCAGTTTAATGGACCTTCTGTTGTCAATCGCAACCTAACTCCAGCCACTCTGCGAAAATGGCTAGTTCTTAGTTGCTAATGACAACTTCTATCGCGACATGTGAGGGCACGCTTAACGTTTGTTTGAGATCA
Source organism: Pirellula sp. (assembly GCA_043743995.1). Taxonomy (GTDB): domain Bacteria; phylum Planctomycetota; class Planctomycetia; order Pirellulales; family Pirellulaceae; genus JBKCUI01. The sequence goes on from JAYTVM010000329.1 coordinate 2,785, forward strand.
CCTTACGCCGGATCATACACATCGTAGCTGACGGTTTCGTAGTTCCACGGCACATACCACGTTGGTGCCAAAGAAGATTTTGCAATCGGCCGAACGGTTAATTCTGTTTCGGTTGCAGACAATCCAGTCTCAACGCACCTAGCGTGCATTCGCAATGCGGCAACAAACATGTCTTCTAACGCCGACCAATTCGTGTCAGAAGCAGCAGTCGTAATTGATAAGGCTACAGCCGATGAGATGCATTCGAGTGGAAATCGGTAGCAACCCTTCCCCCAATTGCAGAGCCCGCAAACCACTTGCAAGTTATTCCTACGCGAAGCACCGAACCCCGCTCTTGGAACGACGTGGTCTACATGCATTATGGTGTAGGACAGATCATCTTTGTTTTTCTTGGCGGGTCTGTAGGTCGGCTTCAAAACATCAGAAAGGCGTCTCGATTGTATATTCGCGGAAAGACTAAATCCAATTTCTTGCACGACGTCAATTCGTTTATTCCCGATATCCGCAGCACGAAAGTGATAGCCACAGAGTGAACATCGCAGTTCTTTCCGCCCATCACTCCAAATGTCGTCAAGCACACTCTCAATGACAGCGTCAGTCACCTTAGCCTGGTGTGTGTTAGCGCTACTCGCCTCTATCCGGTCAAAAACATAGGCGACGAGGTTTTCAGAGGCATTGACCCCTAGAATCTTTTCGAGCGAGATTGCCAAGTCTTCACGCTGTCGACCGAGCAATGAATCCCAGTATGTTGACAACTTGCGGATTTCCACGTGGCTTAAAATGTAAGTCTCAATTGTGCGTAATGTGATATGCAACGCCCCTCGCTGCACACCCGATCTTTCGTTTGCACCAATTTTCTCAGCGAACAAGAGTGCAGCCTGCAGATTTGGATTCACTTCCTCCCCACGAAAGATAGACTCGAACACTCCATCAATTTCTGCGGCTTCGTCGGGGCTATCACTTCCTGCAATTGTCATACGTTTGTGTCCTTCTTCACGACAAAAACATTTGGGAAAGAGCGGAATTGCCAGCGTTTGTTCTTCTTCGTTCGTTCATAAATCGCATCTAGCGCATCAGCCAAATGGCCGCGACCGCTATCGGTATCGAGGCTTGGTTCCCAGTCGGTTGTGAAAACTCTCAAGGGTACAAAACGTAAAAGCAAATCCTTAACCTGCTGTGCAAAAACATCCAAATCAGCGGCCAACGCTTGGCTTTTTCGCAGTTCATGGAATTTTTCTTCAGCAGAATCTTCCCCAAGTGCCTTGACCAAAATCTCACGAGTGGATTCTATGGCTTCCAGTTCCTTAACAGACTTCTCCATGAATAGGTTCTGAAGCAACTTCAAAGTAACCCCCTTTGTTAGATTGGACTGAACAGTCTCGCTCCACAGCGGAATAAGCGGAGTATTGCCGCCGGCATATTGATGTTCTTGTGCTTGTTGGTCGTTGTAATAGTCACGAACGGTTGCCCAAAATCGAAACCAATATGGCCTCCACTTTCCTTCTGTCCAGTTGCTCCAATCGCTTTCATCATCAATTGTGGGTCGAACAAAATTTTCAAAAAACTCTGCGTCTGATCGCCAACCGAATGCTCCACCTCCCGAGTTGATCAAGTCTCGAATTACCTTATCAGAGATGTAGGGTTTTACGCCTTCAGGTAGCGGGGACTCGACCTTCAGCCTTACCATATTGTGAAATGGGCTCAACGGGTCTCGGTTCGCAATAACAGCAGCTATCCGACTCTCGACTTCGACATTTGCCCTCCTAAGTTCTTTTCTTATCAATCGCAACTAAGAACCAGCCATTTTCGCAGGGTGGCTGGAAGGCTGTTTTGGAATCACTGGCTTTTAGTGGTCCCCAGTACGGTTGCTAGT
>JAYTVM010000330.1:0-1461 GCA_043743995.1 Pirellula sp.
CGTTCGCAGAACTATTGCGTACGGAGGGCCATGATGCCATCGCCGTTCGTGACCTCGGGCTAGCGGATGCTTCAGACGACGAAATCCTCGATCACGCAATCAGCGATCAACGGGTCATCATTTCTCACGAAACCGATTTTGGAACGCTTCTGACGTTTCGGCGGCTCGCCGCACCGTCGTTCATTTTAATCAGATCTTCGGAATCGCTAACTCCGGACGAGCACGCCGACGTTCTCCTCGCGAATCTCGATTCGATAGTCGAGGACCTCGAGGCCGGAGCAATAGTCGTGTTTGCTCGTGGACACCTAAGAAGTCGACGGCTTCCGGTTCGCTAGTTAAGTTCCCTTTCGCCCTTCCCCTATTCTTAAAGAGTTGGCTTGAGACATTGCAACCCCCGTTCGCGGATTGTTGTCAGACCTATGTGGGATGAGTGGAACCTATGGCGATCCTCAACATCTTTTCAAAGCGAAATAAAAAGCTGCCCCCAAACTGATCTACTCGTTTACGACAAGCTTCCAGAAAACTCAAGGTGCAGATCGTTCACATTTGGGTTTCGCCTTTGGGAGCGGCAAACGAATATGCGTACCTGACGCAGGATGAGAAATACAGCTCAAACTTTTGGTCCAAGATTACTAGCGATCTGGCGCGTGAGTTGGGCGTCTTCCGGTTGGCAGAGGGACGGACACCCTTCGAAACTGCGTCCAATTTCCTATCAGATCCCAATACGAAAATGACTGAAGCGATCGATTTCATCGAGATGAGCTTTGCCGTTATTGACGGACAGATGAGGTCGAACCTTTGGGAACTGAAAAAGTATGGGCCTCGGTCCCAAACTCCAGATGAAGCGATTGCTGAACTGAATCATCGATTCCTTGAAAACAGCGTCGGCCATCAGTATTTGTTTGGCAAAATCGTCCGTTTGGACAAATTTTTAGCATGCACAAGTCGTACTGCCCGCGGTTACTTTGCTTACAAACCCGAAGTTTGCCACTGCTCAAGAAGAGTTCCTTCGAGCACACGAAGCTTACCGCCAAGGTCGAAATTCTGAGAGTTTGAATGAGTCGCTCAATGCCTTTGAAAGCACGATGAAGATCATTTGCAAAGCAAAAGATTGGATCGTCAGCTCAACAGATGGTGCTGCGAAGCTGATTAACACGATTCTGGACAATGGCCTAATCCAAGGGTCCTTTCAACAGCAATTGACGTCCCTTCGAACGCTTCTTGAGTCTGGAACCCCGACGGTTCGAAACAGGAACAGCGGGCACGGCCAGGGGACCGTTCAGGTTGTCATTCCCGATTACCTTGCGCTTTATGGACTCAATACGGCAGCCGCAAACATCGTTCTTTTAGTATCCGCGTTTGAAGCGACAAGGTAGCGAGATGAACTCCGCTAATTTTGCTGAGTGAGCAGCACTTCGTCGGTTAGGAGTTGGTCGATTGTGGCGGGAGCTGTACTCAGCC
>JAYTVM010000331.1:0-16950 GCA_043743995.1 Pirellula sp.
GGAGTTAATCAGCACGGCATATTTGTAGGTATCTGCAATCGCCGAACCATGGAGCCTCTTGGGAGCAATCGTTCTCGAGGACTGTTGTGCAAAGAAGCCTTAAAGGCAACTTGCTCGCGCACTGCTCTCGAACGGATCTTGGAGGAATTCGACAAACACCAGTTTGAAGCCTGCAACCTTGTTGTTGTGGACCGAGATGCCGGTTTTGCGATTCACCACGAAACGGAAAACGAAATCATCGAGATGCAATCTGGGCTGAATATTATCGGTGGTCGCAATTTAAACGATCCTCGAGATGAACGTGTCCAATTAGCAAATCGATTGCTAACCCTTCAGACGCTTGACTCACCAGTTAAGTTCCTAGCGGTTGCTAGCAAAGTGTTTGCTCGGTCACCGTCTCCCACTGGACGCGCTAATATGGTGTTGCGTGGCGCAGACTACGGCACTGTATCTAGTACGTTGATCGCGTTAGGGGCTAAACCCCGCGATGCGATTTACCAATATGCCGACGGCCCAGCCGACGAGGCGAGATACGAGGACTACTCGCCTTTGCTCAGAGACATACTCAGCCGTGGCTTGCGAGAGGCACGTACGAAAGTTTCGTTGTCAGATTAACCAAGCGTTAGTTTTCAACGGAAACAAAAGCCCTGCCTTGTTCAACAAGACAGGGCTTTTTTATTGCTCTAACGTGGCTACTTCGCCGCCGGCTCTAGTACCCAGTGCGCTCCAAACTGAGGCGGCGATCGAGTCCGATATGACTTGAACTCTCCCGTCGGCAAAGATAGCTTGTATCATGCTGGAATGCCGGGAACTGAAACCCAGCTCAATGTCTTCAATCAAGGCTTGCGACCCCTGCTTCCAGGCGTTGATTGGTACCGCAGTCGATCCGAGTGCCTCCGACATTTCGTTGGGTCCCATGCCCGGTGATCCAACCGACCAATGGTCAATGATTTGTTGGCTTCCATCACGATCCGGGCCGACGACACCAGGCAAGAACAGAGCTTCCGCACTCAGCAGCGTGTTCGTCAGCCCATCGGTGAAGTCACGATGCCGCGTTTGACTGTTCGTGTACAGAGCGCCGTCTTGGGTTAGGTCACCGATTTTGGGCCCAGAGCCGCTTTCGGTCCAAATGGTTCCAGATGCGCAACCAAGGTAGGTACATGGAATTCGACCCTCGATAATTTGACCATACGTTTCCGGAGCACCCGAAGACGGACATCGAAGAATCGTCAACAACGTTCGCATGGCAGCTATATTGGGTGCGAAAGTATCCCATGGTTGATCCGGATCAACCTGATTGCGTAAGTTGCTCTGCTCAATAAAGGGTAGGATCTGGCCGCTCCACATGAAACGATGATTGCCGGGCAAGGCCTTGGACGTTTGGCAGCCGGATGGGAATTTTCCGAATGCATCTGCGTGTTGAATGGTTGCCAATCCGATTTGCTTGAGATTGTTAGCGCATTGGATTCGCCGCGCAGCTTCGCGCGCAGCTTGGACGGCAGGTAGTAGCAGTCCGACGAGAATTCCGATGATGGCGATAACGACGAGGAGTTCTACCAGAGTAAAGGCCGGTCGCAGCTCAAGACTGGGCCATTTTTCGTTATTGCATCGAGAGGTACGCATGGTTTTTATCCAAAACGGATTTCGTTAAAGACCGTGCATCCTACAGGAGAGAGTGAGGAGTTGTCAAAAAAGGTTGTGGACGAGCGAGGCCCTTCGCTCGTTGGATTCCTGCAAAAACTGAGCGATGCCCTTCGCTCAGCCACAAACATCCAAAGGCGACAAGACGTCCCAACTAACGAAACACCCTTACAAAATCGACTTCCAGTTTTTGTGGAAAGACGGTTGCGGCATTCGGGTTTCCTACGAAGCCACCGCCGACGGCCAGATTGATGAGCAAATGGAATGTTTGGTCAAAAGGAGCTGGGAATTTGCCGCCTGACGAGTCCCATTCCGTCATCGTCTGGATTGGCTCAATGTCGACAAACCAGACCACTTTGTCCTTCCGCCAGTCGATTCACCGTTGCTACGCTTCGAGGTCAAAACTCACGTAAACACCGTCTTCTTGCTGAGGTTGAGCCGACGAGGATCCAGAGACTTCACGGCGCACCAACATTTCCCAAGTGTCTTTCTCGATCTCCAAGATCTCGGCCAAACTCTCCATTGCATGGATATCCTGAGCTTGGCCTGATAACAGCAACAACTTATTGAGAAAAACCAACAGATCGGATTGCTGCCTAGCTAGCTCATGCTTTGGATCAACGATGCCCTCGAGCAACTCGGTAAAGATGTCTTGAATCAGGATTACCCACTGTTTGGCTTCCTCCGCTTGCCCTTGCCGCCAAAGGTCTCGGACAGCGAGCGTTAAGCCGTGCGCTTTTTGCAACAACAACCATCGCAATTTTGCAGGTGTGGCTGATTCCACTTCCTGGCGAAGAAACGCGTCGTTATCGATCATAGAGTAGTTTGTAGAGTAGTTTGCGCCGGAGGTTTGTGGATTTCCTGTATCCCAATTTTTCGGATACTGCAGCTTTGTCTCCTCTTAGAAATCGATGTTCGTCCGCGTTTTTGCCCGAATCGCTCCGTCTCAATCGTTAAATTCCTACCGGCTCGCCTACCGTCTTCGATTCGACTATTATATTAAGTGCTTCCAAGACAAATTTTTCTTTCGAAAACTCGCACGAGGGTAGCTCATGCCAAAAATGCTCGCGATGTTAAGTTTGGTATGCGTTGTTCTATCGGCTGTCGGCTGCAAGCCACAAGAAGATCGAGTTCGGGACATGGAGGCAGCGGCGGCTGTTGTCCCCGATCCAGAACCGCAAATGCCCGATCAAATTGCCAAGGTAGGGGTTGGCGTGAAAGGCAACTCCCTCGACGACATCAAAGGAGATGATGCACGTATGATCATCGCAGGGCCTGCCAAAGCATTCTTCAATGTACGAGAGAAAGTGGTTTTTGAGATCCAATTGCCTAGCCAAACCAACCTCTTCTACGCCAGCAACGGTCGACATCCAAAAACGCACGAAGAATACATGCGAGAAATCGTTGGTCCGATCCAGCTTCCAGCGCTGCCTCCACGAATGGTCTATCGATACCACCCTGACGATCATGAACTCTGGGTCGAGGCAGAAAAGCCGGCGGAACCTGCCAAACCATAATTGGGGATGGATTGTCGACCATAATGCCAACACCTTCGAAATTCGTAATTGCGATTCTGGCTATTGGTTTGATGGCTCATGTTTGCCTAGCCAACCAAGCCCAAGAGACAGAAGCCGGCGCCGCGTATTTTGAAAAACACATCCGCCCATTAATGGTGCAGCATTGCTATCAATGCCATTCGGCGAAATCGAAAGAGCCTAATGGAAAATTTTTGCTGGATAGCCAGCCTGGATGGCTCGAGGGGGGCGAAAACGGGCCAAGTGTCGTTCCCGGCGAAGTGGATTCGAGCACGCTCATTCGCGCAGTGCGATACACCGATCCTGATCTTCAAATGCCTCCCATCAAACCTTTGTCGACAGACGACGTCGCGAAGTTGGAAAATTGGGTTCGGATGGGAGCGCCCGGGCCGGGCCACGCAGAAATAATAGTAGCTGACAATCCATCCGATCCAGTTTCGGGAAAGAACCACTGGGCTTTCAAACCCCTCTCGCAAACTCTTGATCGCCAGCGACATGGAGCCGCGTCACAAGCCAATCCAGATTGGCCCCTGTCGCCGATCGATGACTTTGTCATGGCGAAACTCTCGGAACTTGATTTGAGCCCAATGCAAGACGCCGACCCTCGCGATTTGGTTCGACGGGTCTATTTCCAGCTAACCGGACTACCGCCCTCGTATGGACAAATCGAAGCCTTTCTTGACGAAAAACAAGGAGATGCACTGGAGCGGCTCGTGGATAGCCTGCTTGCGTCACCCGCCTTTGGTGAACGCTGGGGCCGACACTGGCTCGATCTGGCTCGGTATTCCGATTCGAACGGCTTGGACGAAAATTTCTTGTTTCGCGAGGCTTGGCGATATCGCAATTGGGTCATTCGTGCGGTCAATAACGATCTGCCTCTAGATCGATTTGTACTCGAACAAATCGCCGGAGACCTCCTCCCCTTCGATTCGATCGAACAACGCGACGAGCAGCGCATCGCGGCGGGCTTCCTGGTGATCGGTCCTAAGGTACTGTTGGGAAATGACGAAAAGAACCAACGCATGGAGATCGCGGATGAGCAGATCGATACGATCGGCAAAGCCATACTCGGACAAACACTTGGGTGCGCTCGATGTCACGATCATAAATTCGATCCAGTCCCGACCGCCGACTACTACGCGATCGCAGGCATCCTTGCCTCTACCAATGTGATGGAAAAACGGCACATGCTCAATGAACAGCGGGTCATGGAGCGACTGGTGGGGTTGGGGCCAACCGGAAATCAAGCCGACGACGCTTACGAAGAGTATTGGCGGAGTCATCCTAAACTGAGCGACAAGAAAAAGAAGGCTGAGTCCGTTCTCGAAACCCTCAAAAAAGGCACAGGCGAAAGCGAGTTTTCTGCACTGCTCGAGAAGAATCAAGAATCCGTTGCCATCGAAGCCGTCAACTACTGCAAGTCTCGCGAGGAACGCATCGCGGCGCAGGAAGCACTGATCGCTGACCTGGCAGCATCGATTGCAAAACCCCCCAAGATCCCACCGCGAGCCATGATCCCAATCGATGTCAAAGAACCCGCCGACGAGCACATCCGAATTGCGGGCCAATTTGATCGATTGGGCGATAGTGTCCCGCGCGGTTTTTTGACGGTACTTAGCCCATCGAAAAAAACTGAAATTCCAACGCAGCAAAGTGGACGAATAGAATTGGGGCACTGGTTGTTCGATCGAGAGAGCCCAGCCAGTCATCTCGTGGCCCGCGTGCAAGCCAATCGTATCTGGCACCATCTAATCGGCGTAGGCTTGGTTCGAACGGTCGACAATTTCGGTCGCACTGGCGAACCTCCCTCCCATCCGGAACTGCTCGACTATTTGGCGAGTGAACTCATCAAGTCAGGTTGGTCCACCAAAGCACTCATCCGACAGATCGTGTTGAGTCGTGCTTTTGCCCTGAGCAGTAATTATGACGCTGCCAACGCTACGACCGACCCGGAAAACCGTTTGCTCTGGCGGGCTCACCGACGTCGACTCGACCCAGAATCCTTTCGCGATGCGATGCTAGCGGCGGCTGGTAAGCTAGACTTGACCCCGATGAATTCTTCGGTCACCTATCTAGGGGACCAAGCGACCGCGGTGGGTGCGAACAAGGTTCGAAGACGGACCGACTTTCCGAATCGCACTGTCTACTTGCCGGTGATTCGAAATGATCTCCCCGAGTTGTTCAACGTATTTGATTTTGCGAACCCGCACGTCACTTCTGGAGCTAGGTCGAATACAACCGTTCCGACTCAGGGGCTCTTTGTTCTCAATGATGAAATGGTGATGCAGGCAGCCGATGCAACGGCCAAACGTATTTTGGCAGATTGTCCAACCAAAGACTTCGGCAGAAGAATTAACCGAATGTTCGAATTGATTCTTCAATCGCATGCGACGCCGGCCCAGCGGCAAGAGATGGAGTCCTTCTTGTCCAAGACTGAGACGCTTCTTGCTAAAGAACTTGGTGAAGAGGCTGAGGTTCGCGCGTTATCGAACCTTTGTCATGCCGTGTTTGCTTCGAGTCGGTTCCTGTTTTTGGAGTAATCTCAGACAATGACATGCAACCATTTTTCGCCGCGCTCCACACGCCGTTCGATGCTACGCAACAGCGCATGCGGTTTTGGTCAAATCGCATTGACCGGACTGCTTGCGCAAGGAGCACTGTCATCGGCAACTGAGGACGTTAATCCGTTCCTACCCAAACCGCCGCATTTCAAACAACGGGCCAAACGTATTATATTTCTGTTCATGTGGGGTGGGCCTAGTCAAGTTGACACCTTTGATCCAAAGCCGCGACTCAACATCGATGACGGCAAACCGTTTTCACTCGAATCGGGTGGCGCTCGGGCCAACCGCGGAAACCTACTTGGCTCGTCCTTTCGCTTTTCGCAACACGGCCAAAGTGGAGTATGGATCAGCGAGCTATTCCCTCACTTAGCCAAGCAAGCCGATCGATTATGCGTTATCCGTTCGATGCATACCGAAGGGACTGCACATGGCGAAGCCCTCTTGCGATTGCATACCGGACAGGCCAATCTTGTCCGACCGAGTGTCGGTGCTTGGTTGAGCTATGGACTGGGATGCGAAAACGAAAGTTTACCCGCTTACATCACGATCTCGCCACCGCGCGGGCACGGCGGCGTGCAAAACTATGGAAGTGCGTTCTTGCCAGCGATTCATCAAGGGACAGCCATCGGTTCGGCAGAGACCCCCATTGCAAAAGCCCAGGTCTCCAACGTGGGAAATTCGCGAATGGACAAGAACCTGCAACGGCAACAACTGGATCTCATTCAAAAAATGAATAGCCAACATTTGAACCAAGCCGAGGCAGATCAAGGGATCGAGGGAATGATTGCCAACTACGAATTGGCTTTTCGAATGCAATCGACCATCCCTGAAATCATGCATTTGGACAACGAAACGCAAGAGACCCGAGATCTCTATGGTATCGGCTCGGAACCGACCGATAACTTCGGACGCCAGTGTCTGCTTGCCCGTAAATTCGCCGAATCCGGCGTGCGATACATTCAAGTTTCGACAGACTACACGTGGGACCATCACAAGAAGCTGAAGCCTGGACTTGTCGAGGAATCCGCCAAGGTGGATCGTCCCATCGCGGGGTTATTGACGGACTTGGCCCGTCGCGGATTGCTTGAGGACACGTTGGTGGTATGGGGCGCGGAATTTGGCCGAACACCAACAGCCGAAAACGGCGATGGTCGCAATCATCATCCCAAGGCGTTTACGATGTGGATGGCAGGCGGCGGCATCAAAGGGGGCTTAACGTACGGTTCGACCGACGAATTCGGATACCAACCGGAAGAGAATCCAGTCCACATGCATGATTTGCATGCCACGATGCTTTATGCTCTGGGGTTAGACCATCAGCGATTGACTTTTCGCCAAGCAGGCCGCGATTTCCGATTGACCGACGTACACGGGAACGTCGTCACGGAGCTCTGGGGTTGAGGGTTGAGGGTTGAGGGATGAGGGATGAGGGAAGAGGGAAGAGGGACGAGGGTTGAGGAGAGTAGGCAGCTATGAAGCATTTTCGTCCGATCGGAGCTTGCCTCCGACGGACGCCGTTTTGGCGTACTAAAAGTGCGGCTCAGACCTTAAATTACTTCACTTCGCTCCCGCCTCGACCGCCTAAGGCGGTCGAGGCGGAAGCGGAGTGCTTTAATTAAGTCTGAGACGCACTTTTAGAACGCCAAAACGGTGTCCGTCGGAGGCTAGCTCCGATCGGACAAAACCCGCACATTTTCATTTCAGCTCTGACAAATACGCAATCAGATCGGCAGCTTGTTGCGCGGTTAGTTCGCTGCCTAGTCCGGTCGGCATTATCGACGTCAAATCGAACTTTCGCGACTCAATTTCCATTATTTCGACAATAACCTTTTCACCCTTTGCATTGATCAGCGTCAGTTGCTTTTCCGACTCTTGGTCAAGTAAACCGGTGATGACTTTGCCATCGGTCAACAGAACACTAAGACTCTGATATTTTGGTTCAATGATTCGGCTGGGATCGACAATCGATTCGAATAATTGCGAGGGTGTATATTTCTTCCCGACGTGCAACAAATCGGGTCCAACTCTACCGCCGCGCTGGCCAACCCGATGGCACTTGGCACACTGCGATTGGTTGAGATCAAAAAACCACGCTTCCCCTGTTATTGGGTTACCGCGGAGATCCGCAATCTCGGCATAAGTCGCATTCGGACCAAGTCGACGTTGACGTTGTCTTGCAGGTAGGAAAGCTTCGAAGAGACTGCTGATCATCGGATCAGGCACACTGGCCAATTTGGACAACATCTCCGCTGGCAGAGTTTGGTCCAATGGATCCTGGCGGGAGATTGCGGAGTTTTTGATGATCGCTTTGGAACGGGCCTGATTGACGCTTAACTTCATGGCAATTCGAAGTCGATCCTGTCGGATGGTCGAGTTCGTATCCAAGTTGGAATTCGCAGTCGCAAACGTTTCAAGAATTGTGTTGGCCGCTTTTCGCATGTCATCCATTGAACTTGTCGTTTGCGATGATTCGGATTTGGACATGCCGTCGATCCAATCGCTTAACAGCGAGATGGCGGCGAAATCGACTTCGCGCGATCCAATATGCGGCATGCGTCCAGCGGAGCTCGACGCCATTCGAAATAGCAACACGCTGCTGAGGCTATCGCCCGCAGCGATCAGTTTCCCGTTTTTCAATCCAAGGTCACCTTTGCTGGGTGCGATGTTGATCGCCTTAAGCGCCTGGTCACTATCGGCGATCTTGAGGGACAAATCAACGGCCGCGCCCGCTCCATTCTGATGGCAGTGCGCACAATTGGCATGCAAGTAAGAGCGAGCCCTAAGGTCCAATGGATCGGCGGTAGAGGAACTCAAGGCGCGCCGCACGCAACTGGCTGGCTCGATAGCGGTCCGCTGTGGATTTAGCGATTCTACATATCCTTCATGCACTAGCGTCAGCCAGGGAGACGATGTCCCCTTGGCAGGTTGATGCAATTGTTCCGGCGTGAATGCCAAGGTCGTTTCAGGCCAAGGATTATGGCACTGCATGCACTCAGTGCGGCTATGCACTCGCCAAATTCGCCGTTCGGCACTGTGCACAGTCAATTCCATTCCTGCCGCAGGCGCCAATTCCGCATCGGTCTGATCTTCCTTCCAAACGTAGCTGTAGCCGCGCCACAACCGACCGTCAAAATGCAACAACTGCGTCTCGATCATGTGATTCGAAATACGCCCGGCAGACTGGCTTTCGCCAGGAAAATAAAGCGTTTTTGCAAGTACCGTGCCACTTGGATAATGTAGACGGCTATTGAACATGGCGATGGTCCCAACCGGTTGTGGATCCTTGAATACGGTTACTTTCTCTAGCTCCGGCAGTGCCAAGAAATGCTTTCCAACGGCTCCGTCTTGCCATTGAGGTTGATTGATTGTGAACTCACGCACACCCGGGTTTACGTCTTGGTTTTTTGTATTGAGAAAGAGGCCAGTTTCGCTAAGCCGACGCGGAAAGATCTTCGTGTTGGCCAACTCAGATTCAAATTCTGGATTCGTGACCAATCGGAAAAGCGTGGTTGAGTTGAAGTGGTTTACGACCAAAGGCTCGCCATCTCGGTCGGGTGCAAATGCGATAATGCGAAGCTGGCCGCTAGCGATCTCACGATGCTCGCTCGTTTCATCGGTCAGTAAAGACCAAATGCGACCAGTGACCCAATCGCCAAAGAGGTATTGGTTTTGTATTGTTGGCAAATTGCGACCACGATAAACAAATCCGCCTGTGATCGAGGCCGCATCGGAATGCGAAATTGCAATTCGCGGCGGGAGAATCGGTCCAGGCCCGAGCGGTACGTCGGGTTGAATCAGCTCATGACCTTCGCGGACGCTCCAACCATAATTACCACCACGCACCGCACGGTGCACGAGTTCCCACTTCTCCCATCCAACATCACCCAACCACAGTTGCCCGGTCGGTGGATCGAATGCGATACGCCAAGGATTGCGAAAACCAAACGCCCATACTTCGCCTCGAGCATGAGCGACGTCTCGGAACGGATTGTCGATAGGGATCTTGTAAGGATGTTCGGGAGTTGCTCCCCGCACATCGATTCGCAAGATGCTTGACAACAGATCGCTAATGTCTTGCCCCGTCTTGAGTCGATCGGGCGGACTTGGTTCGGTCGCATCGCCCGTACTAAAGAGCAAGCAACCGGACGAATCGAAGGCCATATCGCAGCCATTGTGCCCACCTGCCAGCCACGTAATGATCGGCAGTTCGCTATCGACATCGAATCGCGGCGGCATCTCTTCGGTAACACGGAACCGCGAAATGCGGCTGCCATCCGGTAAAGGCGGGCCTGTCTTGTTCGCGAGAACCATGCACAAGTAAACATATCGATTGCGTGCAAAATCTGGATCGAAGACGATTGAGAAGAGATTGTCGACCCCTTTGCTCCGTTCGGGATCGAAGGATTTGAGCGAGGCTTTGAGATCGATCGCGAGATCGGCGGATTTGATTTCCGCATCGTGTGGGAAGCTCCAAACTTTACCGCCCAGTTCGCACACGAAATAGCGTCCTAAGTCGGCCTGCCAACGCACGTGCATCGAGTCGTTAAATTTCAAGTTAGGAAAGGCAGGTTCAATGGCTAACGGCAACGGAGCATCCGGGGTACCCTTGACGCGCGATGTCGTCCAGGCCGTGCGTGTGGAGGGGGCACCCACTGGCGAAGAGTCTTGTGAGAAGAGCGGGACCGTCCACAGTATCGTCAAACAGGAAACGAAGCCCGCTAAACCAATGCTCGTTGGTTTGGAAGGGATGCAAACGACACGCTTGGTCATGAAAATTAGCCCTAAAAATGTTCAACAGATGCGAAGAGGCGCGGCGTGATCCGCATATACCAATATACTAGACTATACGAATATAAGAGCGATCTGCACCAGCTACTTTCGTTCGAAGTATGCTTCTCGGATTTCTGTTTCGAGTGAAGCCGACTCGGCCATGGCGGACTGAAAACTCGCCTTGCTAAGCGAACACAGGAGTGTCTCATCAAGGGTATAGACGCTTGCATTTCTGGGTTGGCCGGTCAGCAAAGCCGTTTCACCAAAAAAGTCACCGGTCTTAAGAATGGCTACCTCTTTCTCCGGTGAACCTCGTTTGACCACCACGCTCCCTTCACGAATCAAAAAGAATCGGTCTCCGGGATCGTTTTCTCGGATGATCTGTTTGCCAGGGGGTAGACTTTCGATTGTCAATTCATCGGCGATCCTGGTCAGCGTGCGTGGCGTCACCCGTTCAAAAACGCTGCACTTAGCCAGCATTTGCGTGATGATGCCAGCTTCTTTTACCAGTGCGTCGCTTCGGATTTGGCCATCGACGAGGGTAATGATTCGATCGGCCACGTCGAGAATTCGATTATCGTGTGTCACGATCAAGATGGTGGTTTCGTTCTCCGTTGCCATGCGTTGCAAAAGTTCAACGACAGTTCGGCCACTCTGTTCGTCCAGCGCGGCAGTTGGTTCATCGGCAAGTACCAGCTTGGGGCAATGGACAAGTCCGCGAGCAATAGCCACACGTTGTTTTTGTCCTCCAGATAATTGTCTAGGTTTGTGGCTTGTTCGGTTGGATAGTCCAACATTGTCAAGCATTTCCTTAGCGGCTCGGGTGTTTTCGCGAATGGAGCTGCCTGGTCGCGTTAGCTCAAGGGACATTCGAACGTTTTGCGTGGCGTTGAGCGAATCGAACAGATTGTGGGCTTGAAATATGAAGCCAACTTGTCGACGAAAATGGACCAACTGGCTTCGGCTGGCCCCGTGCAAATCTTGCCCCAAGACGGAGAGTTTGCCGTCTTGGACAGCACGCAGGGCTCCTATCAGCGTCAGAAGAGTCGTTTTTCCCGAACCGCTTGGTCCGGTCATAATGATGATTTCGCCCGGGAAAACGGTTAGATTATTGTCGTAGAGAACTTGTTTTCGCAGTTCTCCCGAACCGAAGTAGTGGCGGAGATTTGTGGCACGAATGGAGGGAGTAATATGTTGGGCCATCCGAATTCGAGTGCTTGGATCGAAAAGTGTCGCTCGTTGCACGCTTCCGGGCAGCATTCTATCGATTTCCTCTGCTTGAATTCGAAAATAATAAGGTGTTGAAATCGCCTACGCCAGCTTTGCAGTGTAATCTATTCTAGGGTTGATTCGCAGCTCCGATTTTATTCCGTTTGCCGATTGGGCAGGCTTTACCAATCCCAAGGATGATGATGACTCACTGTTTTGCTAGGTCCTCGAGCGCAAAACATCTACGGGGATTCGTAGCCATGACCATGTTGGTTGTGCTTGGCGGTTGTGGTTCCTCTCCTCTCCAAACGTCAACGCCATCCTTTCAACATCGGGAAGTGACGTTGAATGACAAACCCAAACCGAATCAGGTTTTGGCGCAGGGGAGACTCCAACCCGCCAAAGGATTGATTCGTTTGAGTGCGCTGCCAGGCGATCGAGTGGAAAAAGTGCTGGTACAGGCAGGACAAAAGGTTCGAAAACTTCAACCGTTAATTGTCTTGCAGAGCCAGCAATTGCGAGCCTTAGAACTTGAGGCGGCCTTACTTAGACTGGACGAGGCACGGGCATTGCGTCAAGCCAAGCAGCAGGAAGCGGACTTAGCGATTGACGCTGCAAATCTCAAGCTGCAGTCGGCAACTCAACTACTAACCCAAGCAAACGCCCAATTGTCCATGGCAAAAAAAGGTGGCGAACAGGTGGAATCTCTTGGCCGCCAAATTGCCTCGCTTCAAAGTCTTCGCGAGTCGCCGCTAACACGCGCAGCCATCGGAACCATCGAATTGGAATCGAAGCGAAACGAGCTCACTAAGATTTCTTCCGTCAACGAGCAAACTCAATTAGCAGCTCAACAATCTGTCGAATTGTCTCGATTGCAATTGGTGCAAAGCGAAAGATCCGTGGGGGCGGCCCGCGAGTCGCGGAAACTGGTGGATCAAGCGACACCGATTGCAAGCTTAGAAAAACAAATCGATATACTGAAATTGCAACTCGAGCAGTCCAATATCGTCTCTCCTCTAGATGGCGTAGTTGTGAGCGTGAATGTTGAGGTAGGGGAACGGACAGCCCAGCTCCCGTTGTTTGAGTTGGCGGATCTGAGCGAGATGGTTTGCGTAGCAGAAGTGCACGAATCGGACGTTGCCAGTATTGCTACCGACGATCTTACTGAAATTCGTTCCTCTGCATTAGCAAGGACGCTCGTGGGGCGTGTTGTTCGGATCGATCGAGTGGTTGGGGCTGCGCAAATGCGTTCTCCAAACCCCATGGCTAGGTCGGATTTCAGGTCCATTCCCGTTTGGATCGCGATCGATGCGAACGATATCGAGTTGGCTGCCCAGAGGTTACAATTGCAGGTCGACGTTTCGATCAATAAGACTCGCTAGTTCGACCTCTGAGAAAGCATGCGCCTTGAATACCGCCTCGCCCGCCGATGCATTTGTTGCCCAGATCCCTCAACTTCGAAAAATTCTAAAGCAATCGATCGTTGGACAAGACGTGGTTCTCGACCAGTTGCTTGTTTGCGCATTGTCAGGCTCGCATGCGCTCTTGGTAGGGGCACCAGGACTAGCTAAGACACTCATGGTCAAAAGTCTTGCCAGTGCTTTTCATTGGAAATTTTCTCGCATCCAATTCACACCCGACTTGATGCCCAGCGACATCACGGGCTACGAGTTGCTTGGACGAGATCTTCAAACGAACGAAATGAGCATGCAATTTCGCAAAGGACCGGTCTTTGCGAATTTGGTTTTAGCCGACGAAATCAATCGCGCAGCCCCCAAGACGCAGAGTGCTTTGCTGGAAGCTATGGCCGAAAGGCATGTCACGGTCGGTGGGGAATCCTACCCGTTGGAAGAACCGTTTCTAGTCGTTGCAACCCAAAATCCGATTGAGCAAGAGGGAACGTACCCATTGCCTGAAGCCCAGCTCGACCGATTCATGATGGAAATCCATATCGGATATCCGACCCATGCGCAGGAAAAAGAGATCGTGATGAAGACCACTGGCAACGAAACTCCGATGCCTGAAAGCAAACTGACCCGCGAAGCATTTCTTGAGATGCGATTGGCGGTTCGAAGCGTGCCGGTCCCGGATCATATTGCCGACTTTGCCGTATCCATGTGTTCCGGCACACGCCCCGGGAACGGCAACAAAAGGATCGATGACTACGTGGCTTTTGGTGCCGGACCGCGAGGGAGCCAGAATTTGGTGCTAGCGGCCAAGGCTCGGGCGTTGCTGGAGGGTCGTTCGGCACCCATTTTGGACGATTTGATGGCGGTTGCGATCCCGGTTCTTCGTCACCGAATTATCGTGAACCATCGCGCGATAGGAGACGGGGTGGATACGACGCAAATCATCGAATCGTTGATGAAAAGCACGCCGGTCCCCGTTTCGGTAAGAAGTTAGGACGACGCGCAAGCTAGCGATCCGCAGCCATCGTGGCGGATGCTGCCAGCATCCGAGTCGACGCAAGCAGCGTCGGCCACGACAATCATACTTCGACCATTCTTCGACCCTACCTCCGTTGGTTAGCGTTTCATTGCCGGGCGAAACTTAGTTAGATAATTTATGGCTTGGTTAAGGACTAATGGGCGGTTTTTGCTTAAAATGCAAAAAGTTAAATTTACCATTTGGATCGCTTCTCCCAACATTTTGCCTTGACGCTCGTATCGAATCCTAATCCTGTCGATAACACTCTAAACCAGACTGTCGGCGAGCAAATGCGTGCCGAAGAGCTCAGTCTGCGCGCGACGGTTCCACCGGCCCAGGTGCCCGGGTATCGGCTGGACCGGCTGTTGGGGCAAGGAGCATTCGGGCAAGTTTGGGTTGGCAACAATTTGAACACGGGTCGCACGGTCGCCATCAAATTCTATCTGCACCGTTCTGGAGTCAACTGGTCGTCGTTGACCCGCGAAGTCAAAAACCTGGTGAGCATGGCTGGCAATCGTTTTATTGTCCAAGTGCTCGAGGTGGGTTGGGACGCAGAGCCCCCTTACTACGTGATGGAGTATTTGGAAAACGGTTCACTCGACGATTTGATCCGCGCCCGCGGCCCGATGGCGCCCTCGAAGGCAGTCGAACTTTTCTCCGATATTGCGATGGGACTCAATCACTCGCATGGAAAAGGGGTGCTGCATTGCGATCTCAAGCCGGCCAACGTGCTGTTGGATCAAGACTGGTTGCCGCGTTTGGCTGACTTTGGGCAGAGCCGTTTGTCCAACGAACAGACTCCCTCGCTCGGCACGCTTTTTTACATGGCTCCCGAGCAAGCCGATCTCAACGCTGTACCCGACGCTCGCTGGGACGTGTATGCACTGGGTGCGATTTTTTATTGCATGATCGTCGGTAGCCCACCTTACAAAACGCCTGACACGGTTACGACGCTGGATACCGCGGCCAGTCTTCCTGAGCGACTCAAACGCTATCGCGATACTATTTTCAAAAGCCACTTCCCACGGGCTCACCATCGGGTTCGCGGCATGGATCGTTGGCTGGTAGCCATTGTCGATCGCTGCATTGCTAAGAAGCCTGAAGATCGTTTTGCAAACGTGCAGTTGGTTCTCGCTGCGCTAGAGCGCCGCCAGATGGCCCGGTTGCGTCGACCGCTCATGTTGCTAGGCATAGTCGGTCCGATTTTGTTACTGGCCGTGATGGCGTTGTTTGCCCGGCGCGGTGTATTGTTGGCCGAAACGGAGTCGTCCGAAGGGCTGCGAAAATGGGCATTGCAAAGCAACCTGTTTGCAGCCCAGTTTGCAGCCAGAACTCTCGAATCGGAGATGGCCTCGCTTTTCAAGTTGATCGAGGAAGATGCACGTCGACCGGACCTAGAAACGCGTTTCGTAGCTTGCGTGGACGAAGCGGGTGATGATCTGTTGCATGACCTAGCGACCGATCGAACGCCGCCTGAAAGCCAAGCGCGACTTGGGGCCCTTGCAAGACGGATGGTCTTGGAGGACTACCTTGAAAAACGTCTGACGGAAATAAAATCGCAGATTGGTAATTCGCAAAAGCCAGCTCGTTTTGACAGCATGTTTATTACGGATCGGTTTGGGACCATTTTGGCTGGAGCCTTTACGTCGGATCGGGTTGCAAACCCAATCGGCGCCAATGTCGCGTATCGCAGTTATTTTACTGGCCAATCGAGTGACCTAGACGAAAAAACACGCCGCCGCAACATCCCCCGCACCACCTCGTCGCAAGTTAGCGTACCCTTCAAATCCAAGACAACCAATAGGAATAAGATCGCCGTTTCCACACCGATTTCTGTGACCCGGGAAGTCAGAGTCAATGCAGAAAAAGACAATGCAGAAAAAGACAGTGTAGAAAAAGACAATGTAGAAAAAAATAAAGAAGAGAAAGAGAAAGGAGGCAAAGAACCAAGCGAAACCAAGAAAGTAGAAACGGAAGAAGTTGAGGGTTTGCTTGTGCTGACCATCAACGTCGGTGATTTTGAGTTGCTTGCCGAGAAAGAGGACAAAGAAACATCGGACGGGACACAGAGTCACAAGAGTCGTTTCGCCGTCTTGGTAGACGGACACGAAGGGGCTCAAGAAGGAACACTGCTGCAACACCCCATTTTCCGAAAATTGGTGGGAGGAAGTGCCTCACTCGACGAGCAAGGGAGCCAATTCCAAATCGATCCTGAGATGCTTAAATCGATGAAGGATGGAGGTACACTCGAGTACGTCGATCCTGTCTCCAAGGAACCACGAGGCCATGAATTTAGCGGAAATTGGATCGCTGCCATGCAACGAGTCGATATTTCGCGGAGAGTTTCCGAATCGCGTGAACGCACGGACCTTTGGGTGCTGGTACAAGAGCGAGCAGATTCGATTACGGCTCCCGTGGCGTCCATGGTTACCAGGCTGATCCGAGAAGGAGTTGTCGCCCTTTTGGCTCTTTTGGCTGTCGTCAGTATGCTTTGGGTCGTTGTGCTTTGGGTGATGCGTCTGCCAGACAGCTTTATGTCTGCTGTTCGTTCTCGAGGCGGGGGTGGCACCGAAATGACTGGCACCGCCAACGACGCCACTTTGGATGCGGAGAGATAGGGACGACACACAGCGTACCAGCAGTAATGTCGCCTTTCGCTCTGCGAAAGTGCGCCACGTTAACGCACTTTTGCGGAGTAAAAGGCGACAATGTTGAGATCCTGGCGAATTTGATCACAGCCTCATATTCACGGTGTGGTCGACCGAAATCCCTGGATTAATTAGGATTTTCGGAATTTCCAAACG
>JAYTVM010000332.1:0-16938 GCA_043743995.1 Pirellula sp.
TCCGCGTGATTTTCGCAGTTCAAAAACCATTGGTTTCTGAGGCAACATCACGCGGAGCGTGATGGGTACTTTCTTCGGATTCGAAAAAATCACAGCCTCTGAGCGTGCCACGCCTAAAAACTATCGAACGTGCGCTTGGATCCAGCCGTCATCGACTTGGATCGAACTTAAGTTTAAGTCTCGAAGTTCGTTCGGCAAACCATCCGTGACGCGAACGGGTTTGTCCAATAGGTTTTCCTTGAACACTTCTTCAAATTTCTTTTTGAGGAAGCTTCGAAGCATTACGGCCTTCGAACCCTGTTGCTGTCTTCCAGAAAAACTAATCTTGACGTTTCCTTGCCGCTCCAACTGGATGGCGCTATTGATCAATACGATTTTGTACGTCGCTTCGATGGCTGCAGGTTGTTCCAACGCCTGACCGCTGCGATCCAACTTCAGGGTGCGAATTCGAAAAGTAACCAAAGAATCGTCAAGCTGAATTTCAACGGGGTGGTACGCTGCCATGGTAACGGCCCATGGCTCGGATTCTTTTTGATCGGCCAATCCTTTTCCAAGCACGCCACCAAACTGTGAGGCCATGGCATCCAAGTCCGTGCTTTTTAAAAGTCGACCCGCCAGGACGGGATCCAACAAGTTGCTTACCGCGGACTCATGCAACTGAACGGTGATACCAGTCGGGTCAACGACCAATGGACAAGACGCAGGGGCACCGAGTTGGGTTTGCCCCTGCAGTTTCCAAAGCAAAGCCAAATACTGGGAAGAACTCCAAGTCGTTCGTCCAGGACGATCCAAGCCAAGTCGAGCGAGCGCCGGTAGATCCGGCGTTTTGATTTTTTGATTGGCTTCTGCGATCTGCTGCGCGAGCTTTTCGTGAAACTGCATTCGAATACGGTTCTCGAGCCGACCCTCGGCAATCGCGTCGGCTTCCGGCTTCTGCTTGGCTGCTTGCTTGGTAGCAATCTTGCGAACGATTCGCAAACGCGCTTCTATGTCGTTGATTTGACTCGCGAGTGCAGCATCCGTGGTGGTGTCATTGAGAGGAACCAAACCTCCGTCTGTTAACGCAATGGTCTCGCTGGCTGCAACGTTTGCGGAACCGACGGTATGCAATTTCACACTTCGATTGTAGCCAATGCTTTGACTCGAAAAGGAGCCGTTCAAATTGAGTCGCAACGCAGCATGTGTGTTACTATCGAGCAGTTGAGGGGTTACCGATCCTTGAAGCCAGCTTTGACCGTAGATCTGTGTTCCTAAAATAACTTCATCGACTGGGTTCGCTTCGTTGACGGGCGTTGCGAATCGTTTGTTGACAAAGTCGGACGAAATCAAGACTCTCGCGTTGGCTCTTGAATAACTTCCTCGAACGGCATTGATCAAATCGCTAGCTTGATTGGCCTGTGAAAGAAAAAGAACGGTTTGGCCAATATCTCGCGTGTTCTCAAAATCCTGCACGACGTTTGGGATCTGCATTTGCCCCGAAAGCTTTGTCAGAAGTTGCGTGAAGCTCTCAATTGCCTTGGATCTGTCGGAGCCAAACTTCAACGCATGCGAGTATGCGGCTAAGGCGTTGCGAACTCCCGTGAATTGTGGCATTTCCAGCCCCAAATGATTCTGTCGAAACATCTTCTCGAACTGCACAATTCGCTTTTGGTCTGGTTGTTCATTTTTGAGTTCCGCCCTGAGGTCATTCCAAGCTAGGAAAGCAAGCCAGTTGGCTTGGTGCTGTGGTGATGTCGCGAGGAAATTCTCGAGCTCCATCATCGCTTGATCCAGCCTTTGCCGGGTCTGGACAAGGTTAGGCAACCGATTCGGATCCAGATTTCTTTGTGCGTTTGCAACATCCATGGCCCAATTACGAGTCGACAAAGCGGGGGCAACGGAATAACTGGCAGGGACAATCCAGGTCGAGTTGGCAACCGCGGGCTGAGCTGTGTAGGATGGAAACTGGGCCAAACTTGATGCGACATGCGAAAAACCGAGAATAACGCTGGCTATGACGATAATCGCAAACGGCGAACAGAAAGGAAGGCACTTCCAAAGCTGCTTTCGCTGAAAACCAGTTGGCATGACTTTGTTATTCATTTTACTAATCCCTATTTCATCAATCCAAACTGGACCTAACAATTACTCCGTACATCAAAAAGATTGTAATGATCCGCAAATCTTCGTCATAGATCCCATTCTGCCTATCTTTCCCGCCTTGAATAAGTTGGAAATCAAGATCACTACAACCGATACGGATGGCGGTTTCCTAAAAGTCTGGTCGTTAGGCTTCTCGCAAACGCATGCATTTCTCATTTTCTAGAAGGGAGCGGCAATAGTGAAATCGGCGACTCCAGAAATTCGAAGATACGAAAGTGGGTCTGATCTAGTCTGATTTGAGTGGAGTTAAAAATGATGGTTCAAAAAGTTGCCAGAATTGCATCCCTCACCTTGATTCTGGCTGGTTTCGCCAATCAGAGCATTGCAGGTGACTGGCTCTCCGGAACGTACCTGGATCCGGCTCTTCAGCGGCAGGACATTTTTTCACACAACTTCTGGAACGCGATACCGGAATATCGCAGTGTTTACAACCGACCTAGATACGTATCGGGTTATCTGGCATACAAGATAGAACCCTCGAGTCAAGAAGCCATGGCGTGGCAGACCAACTATTGCAACGGGAACTATGCAAATCATCGCGGCCCATCAGTCCCCCACTATTATTATCCCAAGCCCTGGGAATCCTTAAACACGACTGCGCGTTCGGACTTCCAAAAAACAACGGCCAAGTAGGATCGCCTACCTTCGTTCATTGAACGCCGAACTCCAATTTACAACGAGAATGCACAGATCCCATTTGCAAAATCTACACAATGCATTGCAGGTGATCGCTTAGCCCCGTTGCCCACAAGAGTTCGAATCGGAAGCTTGATACTCTCCCGTGAACGGTTACGGTTTGAAGTGGGCAGTGGGGCGTGGGTAGTGGAGGGGTAGAGGAGTGGAGGGTTATTAAAAGTTCGGGGTTGATACGACAAGCGAATGCCCCTGCGATGCGAGGCCAAGTTCGGCAGGAGCCTCGCACTCGCCGTCAGTTGTTTCATGATTTGGTTCACAGCAGTCGTCCGTTCTTTGGCTAGCAAATTGAAATTCTTGGTTTGCTTCCAAAAAACTCTTGGACGGAGCGGCGATGCGCACTACAATCTGCGTCGAGACTTGGTGAAGGATCACCCCACATCAGCATAGGTAAGGAAACCATTATGAGCACACGATTCGCTGTATTCTCTGGCAATCCATTTCGGATGTGTATTGCGATCCTTCTCTCCGCGACACTCACCACGGCCGCGAGTTTCCCTCAGTCGAACGAGGTTGACGCCCAACCAGCTCCGCCAGCCTCCAATACGGACCCTATCTCAACTGAGGAACTCCCAGCGGACGATCGACATGGTCAGTCGGACGCCAAACGCATGGGGGAGATCCAGGAGTCTCTGGAGCACGACCAAAAACAACTGTTAAATCTCGAACAAGAGATCGAGAATCCAAATAGCGAGTACGCAATCGCAGAAAAAGAATTCCGATCGCTAAAGACTGCGACGGACCTGGCCAACGAAAAGCTAGAATCCGCTCGCAAAACCACCGAAGAAACCTTGATTCAACACTTGGAACAAGAGGCATCGTCACTACAACGACAACGCAAGTTGGCCGAAGATCGATTCGATCTGGCCATCGAAGATCGAAGAACGTTGCGAGAGCAAAAGGTCACGCTACGCCGAAAGATCGAAAACGACAAAGCAGCACTTGCCACCATCACTGGCGACGACAAGCAACTGCGTTCCGAAGAACATGGCAATGCAATCGGACAGGAAGAAAAGCGTGACACGCACGGCGAGAAGGATCATCGAACTCCATCACGCGACCATGATAACCGCGACCATGATAACCGCGACCCTGATAACCGCGACGATGAAAAGCGTTCAACGAGTGGCGCGACGCAGGATCATTCGGACACTTCCGATCGGTCAAAAGAGTTGGCGGATTCGGATGAGGGCAACGTTGAGCTAACAAAAGCCGTCGGGGAAGCGGAAGCCAAGGATAAAGAAGCGGACGAAGCTCAAGAAGAGACCCAATCGATCGCGGCCCGCTTGACCGATATTCAAAAACTGGTTGTTCACGAGCAGAAGGAGCTTCTTCTTGCTCGCAAGAAAGTGGACTTGGCGAGTGCCGCCCAGTTGACGCTTTCTCAAGAACTGACTCGACGCGGTGCGGAACAAGCGGATGCAGCCGAGCTGGCCGAATTACGAGCGTCGATCGGTAGCGCGAGCAATCGACTCATCCAGGCTCGTTCCGAGGTTTCCGAAATCAGCGAACGTCTCAATGACCACCGGGCTGAACAAAGCGGTCTGCAATCGGAGCACATCGTCGCAATGCATGAAGCCGAGAAAAAAAGACAGGAGGCGAACGAAGCCGAAGACCGCATCGCTGCGATTCGCAACCCATTCACGTTGAGAAATATTTTGCAATGGCTGGTCGACCACGGACCACGCATGCTTGCCATCATCGTGGGTATGTTCCTTCTAAATTGGCTTGCCTCCTTCTTTGCATCCCGATCCGTTCGACTAGTGACAACGGGATCGGGCAGGGGATCGAAAATGGAAAAAGAGAATCGAGCCAAGACGTTGGTAGGAGTCTTTCAAAATGCGTCGACGGTCGGCATCTTTATCGCTGGGGCCTTGATGGTCTTGGAAGAGGTTGGAGCCAACATCACGGTTTTGATGGGCGGAGTCGCTGTGATCGGTTTGGCGGTTGCGTTTGGCGCTCAGAACTTGATCAAAGACTATTTCTACGGTTTCGTCATGTTGCTTGAGAACCAGTACATGCTGAATGACTTCGTGCGTGTGGGAGGAGTCAGTGGCCAGGTCGAACGCATTACTTTGCGGATGACGGTTTTGCGTGATTCCAACGGGGTGGTGCATTTCATACCCAACGGCACGATCAACAGTGTTAGCAACGAGACGCACGGCTGGTCCCGAGCGGTCTGTGAAATCGCAGTGGGACATCACGAAAGTTTGGATCGAGTCAGCGAGATACTGAACGCCATTTCGCACGAGCTACTAAAGGATGCGGTTTTTGGCAAACTTCTGCTAGAACCACCGACTAGCCCAGCGATAGAGAGCCTCGGTGAGTCCGCAGTCTACCTTAAGATGTCCGTAAAGACCCTTCCGAATAAGCATGGTGCCGTTAAGCAGGAATGGCTAAAGCGGATCAAGAACCGCTTTGGCGAACTAGGGGTCCAACACCCCATCCCCCAACGCGCTGTGCATGTGCAAGGGGAAAACAGGATGCCTGCCCACCAAAACAGCGTTATGCATCCGCCCGGAATATTTAGACAAGCGAGCTGAAAACCGTCTAACCTTGAGCCGTAAGGCGACGGCGCTCGCATGTCAAAGCCGTCGCCTACGGCTCGGGGTTAAACGCAATACCGTTCAGTTATTTGTTTAACCGTCAGACGAAGGCGTACTCGATACCACTAACGTACGCCTACGGCTAACGGTTAAACGCGGTTAAACGAAAGCTTGGGGCCAATTGAGCCATTTCGCAATATGTTCCAAAGTCGGATACAATGGTGCTTACCGTATTGTGTCAAATTGGGGTAAGTGTCATGGCGAGAAATCTCTTGAAAACTCATTTCGCGATTTGCGCGTTCCTCATTCTAGCTTTCAGCTTGAGTGGCCGGTCTGGTGCGCAATCGGATGCTGTCCCATCGATCGACTCGCCGTCGCAGCGGTGGTTGCCACCGCCACGATCGTACCCAAATCAACCGGATAGCCAGGCCAAACTTTTGTCTAGTCTTCGCGATTTGGTTCTGAACAACCGAGCATCCAAGGAAGCAAGTCCATCACGACTTTCCGATGCCGATGTCCAGTCGCTCAAGGAGGCCATGAAGCAATTTGGTGGCAACCTGCCAGACGGTCTGTCAGCCGATAGCCTTGACGCAATTCCCCCTGAGCTGATTTCTAAGGCACTTTCGAATCCGGAACTGATGCGCCAAGCCAAGGAATTGTCCGAACAATTTATGAAAACGGATCGTCCCAAATCCACAGGCAACCCAAACACGCCCGTCGATCCAGCCCCCAGTAAGATGCCGCCTAACACTCCAGAGAGGCAACAACCCTCATCCAATCAAAACAACGAGAACAAGTTCAAACCCACCGATGCGGCCCCTCAATCTCAAAAACCAAAGGAGGGACTTGAGGCGCAAAGCAAGGCGAAGAAAGAGGACTTCACAGACCTGATGGAAAAACTGCGAAACACGCAACAGCAGTTTGAACGGCGTCAAAATTCATCGAATGAGAAAGAGCCCACTAAGGACCGTTCCAATGCGAACAAACAACCCTCCAGTTCCAACAATGAGACGCCAAGAACGAATGCGTCGCCGGGAGCGAAACCACTGGGCTCCGCACAACCAGGATCTGGCGGCGCTAGTGGCCCGGATCGATCGGAACCAACATCCCGACCTGGAACGATGCCGCGACCTGGAACGATGCCGCGGCCTGGGATGTCGCCGCGGCCTGGAACGTCGCCATCCACGCAGAATCTGCCAATCCCACGCCAGCCACAAGCAGACCGCAATGGTCAATCGTCAAGGCCTCCACAGGACGAGTCGAACCCTTTCGATTCGAATCGGAACCAGATCCAGCAACCCGCAGACAAGGACTTAGCAGCCAACAGCAACTCCCCATCGACAAAGCGACCTGAATCGTCTCCCGGAAACGATTCTGCAGACAGAGGTGCGACCAAACGCGGAGCGGCCGATCGATCGGATGATTCCAAACCAACGTCTTCCATGGACATCCGAAAGGAACTGGACCGGAGGGGCTTCGGCCCAACGCTTCAGAAACTCATCGAAGATGCCCAACGTTCGAGTCCATCTTCACGCGTTGCAGCGCAGTCACCCAACAACACCGAGCCACCTACAAAACCAACCAAGACGCCCAACGAAAACAGCGCACAACCTGCTAAGCCTGAGCCGATCAAGCGGGCGCCTACACGTCCACCCAATTCCGCTAGCACCGCCGAGTCCAGTCGGAGGACGCCAAAACCGGATTCGGCAATATCCAAGGGTTTTCAGGAAACAGGCAAATACCTCAATAACATGTGGACGCAAGTCTCCAAGAGCACTCAGAGCACCCAGAGCACACCACGCGCTGCCGCACCACCGCCGCCGAGTTCAACGCCCCAAGCGTACTCCACGAACGAGGCCTTCTGGCTTCCCAACCCATTCAACGCACAAGTTTTGGAGGGGCTCGTCGTACTTGCAATCGTTGGTGCGATAGCTTTTTTTGCCTTCCGCTACCGTTTCCGCTCGGAGCAAGTGCGCAGAGAATTGCTCGAAGCGCAATTGGCGCCCAGGATCGACGAAATCCGTTCGCGGGAGGATGTGGTTCGAGCTTTTCATGCTCTTGCAAAACAACGATTTAAATCCGCCCAAGCTTGGTGGACCTCCGGCTACGTCACCGAACAATTCCATCTCGCGTTGCCAGAACACGCGACTCCGATTCGAACCCTTTCCAATCTCTACGAACAAGCCAGGTATTTTCCGATGGAGCATCAACTAACAACGGATCAAATCGAAGATGCAAAACTCGCTCTGAAACAATGCGAGGGCTGAGCACGTTGGACGGTTATCGCACCCCTTCGAAACCCGCGGCTAGGGCCGTCGGCTCGCTTGTCATCACTTTGTTGTTCCTTTGGCAATGCGATTGCGCTCAGTCGCAGCAAACGAATCAATCCAGCGAACTGAAGTGGAACGTTGGTTGCGAACTCTTCCAAATGCTTTTGGAAGAACGGGGAATGGCAACGATCCAATCGCTGGAATCATCGATCAACTCACCTGCGGATTCGGTGATCGTCTTGACTGGGGATTTGAAGCGATTGCGAAGCGACATTTTGACGATTCTCGCTCTGTTTGTGAAACGAGGTGGAAGCTTACTAATTGCGACAGATCAACCCAATCTCTTGCCCGGCATCGGAGAAATCAAAGCTGGACCGGTGGTCGCATTGGGAGTAGACGACCGGTATTTCGATTTCAAAGACTGCATTCGGATCCAGGATATCGACACATCGCACGAATTGATGATCGGAATTCAGGAGATCGTGTCCAATCGCACGGCATGGCTTTCTCTGCCTACCAATTCCGCCAGAGTCAATTCGCTTCCTTGGCAGGTAATCGCTTCGTTGCCTTCCGATTGCTCACCCTCGAATAGTAGCAACCAGCCACTGATTGCTGTGGGGACTGGAAGCTCGCAGGCTGCCGGTGTCATGGTCCTCATCGCCGATACGAGCGTCCTTACCAACGGCATGATATGGCATGGTGACAACGCACCCTTTGCCATTCGGCTTTCTGAATTACTCGGTCGCGGAAAAAGAACCGGCCTGAGCTTTGTAGCCGATGGACGGGTATTGGCAAGTTACCAAGCTAGAATGCAACCACCTCCACCCAACATCAATTCGAACCGAAACAATGATCAGCCTGCTCCAAGAATTCAGGATATTCCAAATACCGATCTTGAAACCAAGTTGCGAATGGCCAACCATATTCTAAAGAGCGTGGCGGAATCCAACATTTTGAATGAAGCCATGGCTAGACAACCGAGGCCAGTAAATACGAAGATCTATGTTCTCGCTGTCCTCGCATTGGTTGTGGCGGCATGTGGTTTGCTGTTTTTGGCGTACTTGATGCGTCGCATTCCGGCACTGCTGCGACTCCAGCCAACCATCCCACACCGTTCCGCGTTCGAAATGGATTCGGGTCTAAAACAACGCAATTCGCAATACGGACCTGCCGCATTTATTTTGGCGAGAGAGTTTTGCAAGGAGTGTTCCGGGACTAGCAACGAAAAGGGTTGGAGAAGCAAAGCCACAGGGTTCCACCATTCCGGTGCGATTCCAAATGACAAAGCTTTTCGCGAAAAACTCGAGTATGTCCGCTCTTTTGAGATCAGTAATCTTGTTCCGCGAGTCTCCGAAAAAGAATTTCTCAAGCTTGGAAAAACAATTCACGAGCTGCGACAAGCTTTGCAGTCCCCTAAAATCGACAGTGCAACGTAGAATACTCGTTTAACCCAATACCGTTCAATTATTTGTTTAACAGTCAGCCGAAGGCGTACTCGATACCACTAAGGTACGCCTACGGCTAACCGTTAAACGAAATTCTTGCGACATCGTGATTCATTGAACGGTATTGCCGTTAAACGAAATAGGCGACGGTATAGCATCACATGGCCATCGATCGCATATTTCCATACTCCCTTCTAGAACCAGAAAACTGATTCGTGCCCACAGCCAATTCCATTGCCTTACGAGTAAATGAGCTACGAAGTCGAACACAGGAGTTAATGCAGCAAATCGTTGTGGGGCTCGACGATGTTACCGATCAACTTTTGGTGGCTCTGTTTGCTGGTGGGCATGTGCTTCTGGAGGGAGTTCCAGGAACTGCCAAAACAACGCTCTGCCGAACCTTCGCAACCATTCTTGGAATCCAATTCGAACGCATTCAGTTCACGCCGGATCTACTGCCATCGGATGTCACGGGCATCCAAGTATTGGATCGCAATACGAGCAACTTTATTTTGAGGAAGGGACCGGTGTTCTGCCAACTTCTGCTGGCTGACGAGCTGAATCGCGCTCCGGCAAGAACGCAATCTTCCTTGCTGGAAGCGATGCAAGAACGGCAAGTTACGATTGACGGCACGACTTTACCTTTACCAGAACCCTTTATGGTCCTGGCAACGCAGAACCCTATCGAGCAAGAGGGAGTTTATCGGCTCCCGGAAGCTCAGTTGGATCGGTTTTTGTTCCGAATCAAAGTTGGTTACCCCGATCGCAATCATGAAGTTGCGATGTTGGATTTGCATAGCCGTCCGACTCCAAAGCTGACCGCAATTAGTTCTTCGGAAGAGATCATTAGCATTCAGAAACAACTCGATACGGTGTATTGTTCGGACGAGCTTAAGCGGTACATCATTGATGTGGCGCGTGAAAGCCGACAACATTCTGACCTTTTGCTTGGAGCAAGCCCACGTGCAGCGATCAACTTGATGAAAGCCGCACGTGCTCACGCATTGCTAAAAGGCCGAGAGTTTGTGACGCACGACGACGTGCAATCGATTTGCCACCCAGTACTTGGGCATCGGCTGATCATGCGTCCGGAAGCAGAGATGGACGGTCGAACTATTGACGGGGTCATCCAGCAAGTTGTCCAACGCGTCCCAGTTCTGCCGGAGAAAAAATCATGACACGCAGAGCTCAGCTATTTGCCGTCGCCGGGATGATTGGGCTCTGCCTCGGACTGATTCGAGGGCAAACGACTCTGAGCTTAGTCTCTCTCGCGTCGTTGTTGTGGATTCTATCGGAGTGGATACTGTTCTATTGGCATGTGCGTTTTCAGCTTCCTCTACTCAGACCTTTGCGATTTGTGAATGGCGACTCGGAAGCAAACCGGTCCCTTTGGGCAGAGCGCATCGTGGAGGTTCGAGTGCAATTGGCCAAGCAAATGCGTTTGTTTGGAGTGACTCTCGATTTGCAAGATGTGGTTCCCGAGAACTTAGATTTGGTTCCGCCGGAAAGGAAAGCGTCGTCGGCATGGGGAAGCATTCGCTCTGGCCCGTCCAAATCTTGGCTCATCCGCAATTTCCTAAGCTTCATCAACGGCCCTGATGAAAGCGTTCCGAATCAAAAACGAATCGAACTTGGTATTTCGCAAAGCCAATGGAGCTACTCGGCCCGTGTGCGCGCTGCCGGCAACGTCGTTTTTCCCGGTTTCCGCATAACGCTTCAAAGCACGCACTGTCTCTTTCAAATCGAAAAATTCATACGGTTTGAACAAGCGTTTCGAGCCCTTCCATCGTTCGTTGATGCGGGTGAATACCGGTCCTTGACGAAGAAGTCCAATGTGATTCCGCGGCATGGTGTTCATCGACTGCTGCGTTCCGGCATGGGGTCCGAGTTGCTTGAACTGAGGGAATACGCTCCAGGCGATCCATTCAAGTCGATCGCTTGGAAAGTTTCAGCAAAGCGGGACCAATGGATGACCCGACAATACGAATCGGAAGTTCCTGCTCGGGTGCAGCTTATTATCGATGGCTCAAGCACAACTCGCGTAGGGGGCTTCGGATTCCGATTGTTGGATCAAATGACGTTCGTGGCTGCCAGCATCGGCAGAATGGCCACGAACGCAGGTGACCCGGTCGGCGGCGTTTTGCTCGATGAACGGGGTACGCGACGACTCCCTCCGATGTCGGGTGAAAAGGGGTTTCAAATCCTAATACGAGCCCTCGGTGATTTTTCGATCAACCCAAGTCCGCCTCCAAGCCCGTTAAACCAGCGCTTGCTGGACGCTGCCTGGGGTCTCCTCAGTCAACGGTACCCTGAACTTCTGGACTTCAAGGTAAACCAGTACCCTTTCTCTTTTTTTCCAATCTTACCAAACAGTCGCGCCCGACGCAGACAAAGATTCCTCATCGCTGGAGCATTGGGGGAGATCTGTGGTTTGTCTATCCGAGAGCAGGTGGCGATGATTCATGACGATGTCACCATGGCTCGTCGCATACAAGAGTTGCTTAACACATCCGGAATACCTTGGATCGCCCCTGTCATCTCGCTGGCTGAGAGCCGTGACCGTGAACCCATTCGGCGGATGACTCAATTGGCCGACAGCATTTTGTGTGCGGTTGGCCATGCGCGAGACAATGAATTATTTGTGGTCATGTCCGATCTTTTGAACTGTGTTGGCATTTTGGAATTCCTTCTCCCCGCCGTCAAATTGGCCGTCGCAAAGCACCACCGCGTTTCGTTCGTTTGTCCGACCTCAACGTTTCGACGTCCATCGAGGAGTGTTGCCTCCGATTTTTCGGGCAATTGGTCCACGGAGGATCTATTGATCGTGGCCGAACAGGCGAGACTACAAATTCAAGCCGAGCAACTACAACGCGAACTGCATCGATACGGAGCGTCCGTGTCGCTCTCTGGAGAGAAGAACGCAATACGCTTGATCATGGCGGAACTCGAAGCCGCAAAAACAGGACGAAGCAAGTTTCAAGGGGTCTCGCGATGAGCACCGCAGCCGATTCCGATCGTGGGCCAACCGACGGGAACTTTACCGACGTAAGTGACTCGCAGCGGAAAGCACTTTGGATCATCGGTGGGCTGTTGCAGCTCCTAGCAATCAGTCTTTTTATTGAACTGCTCCTTGGCTTTACGGAAAGCTTAGGCCTCATTCTCAGATTATCCCTCCTCGCAACCATCATGACCTGTATCGTATTGCGTTTGGGATGGTTGGTACTGGTTGCGATTCAGGTTAGTCTTTTTTTTCAAGAGCCAATGAGGCAACCGCTAGAACACATTCCGTCGGGCCTTTTCTTCGTCCTCGCAAGCATGTTTGCCATGGTCGCCGCTATGAAGTTACCTCAAACGCATAGATTCGTCACCGACCTATTCTTGAAACTCTTCCGTATTGGAATCGACCAAGGGAGTTCGACTATTTCTTCAAACTCAAGCGAAACAAAAAACCGCCGTCCTTTAGCAAGGCCAAGCCTTGCAATCTGGGCGCTGCACGCAACGCTTATCGTTCTCGTTGCTGTGTTCTTGCTAACGATAGTGCCGGTTGGTCGACAATACGATAGCTGGCTTCAGTGGTCACTGCAGAATGGCCAAGCGGTCTGGCCCGGTGCACTCTTGATGGTTTTGATGATTGCGTTGCTGGTGGTCGTACGCGAAAACGCATGGCGTCAGTTGGAGCCTTCGCAAGCACGCTTGTATTTGCGTTCTATCCAACTGATCACAAACTACCGCGACTTATTTGGATTCGAACGGCATCGACTGAAGCAACTACGTAAAAAACAATCTACGATGGGGTCAAAATGATATTTTTTTGGACGCGAGAAATCGCGGGTTGGTTTCTGATTCTTGTATCGCTCTACTTGCTCCGGATAGGACTCGTGTTTTTGAATAACATTGAGACGCCTCAGATTTTTGAAGCAGGGGTGGTCATGCTTACTGCCCTTGGGGTGATGCGATGCGGAATTCTTTTGGTGCGAGTGTCAACCGCCGCACGCGTCTGCCGGGGCCCGTAGGTCCGTCGCTCCGCCGACGGACGGTCCGCGATAAAAAAAACGCACTCGTCTCCCCCAATAAATTAACGCACGGAACCCAAACGAATCGCACGCACTCCAAATCGTGATCAAAACGTATTGACCACCGTCGAGCGTCGATCGGACATGTTGGTTGAGAGCGTATAATGATGGTAATGCATGGCGCACTTGATCACGTAGACAAACAGGACCGAGGGATCGCGATTCACTCGCAGCAATCGCACAATTCGCTTCCGATATTCTTTTCTTAGTGAAGCTTGCGGTATCGTCCACATCAGTCGGGCGAGCAAGCCCAATGCGAGTATGCCAAAGCGAGTTCGTTCTTTTACGCCGACCAGCGGGTGTTCTCGCCAATATTTCGCGCGGGCTTGTCCAAAACGAAAGTTCCATCGTAAAAACAACGACTCAAGCCGTTCGAAGTAACCGGATGGTTCATACAGCTTTTGCATCACTGACAAGTACCCGTCGCGAAGCGATTCCCGAGTAAGCTGACGCGGTATTACGTTGGTGCCAAACTCGGACGTATCGTTTTCGTCAAGTCGCCCTTCGGCTCTCAAGCGAGTGTGGAGTGGCGTCTTCGGAATGGCATGCAACATACCAAGCATCGCGTGCAGGATTCGAGCATCGCGAAGGAACTCGAGCTGGGCATCGAAAATCGTCTCGTCATCGCTATCGAAGCCAACGATCATGCCACACCACACATCCATCCCTGCGTTTTGAACACGATGGATTTTCTCGATCAGCGTACCGGTGTTGCGAACGTTCTGAATTTTTTTGGTCTCTCTTAGCGACGCTTCGTTTGGGCTTTCGATTCCGATAAAAACCGTCTGAATGTTGCAATCAACCATCAACTGCATCAACTCCTCGTCGTCCGCCAGATCCAAGGACGCTTCGGTAAAAAACGTCAATGGAAAACCCTTCGACTTTTGCCAATTGGCCACCTCCTTGAGCACCGATTTGATTTGAACTTTGTTCCCAATCAAATTGTCATCGACAATAAACGCGATCCGCAAATTCCTGGCCAGCAGTTGGTCTAATTCCACCAGAATTTGTTGTGAGGATTTGATGCGAGGACGTCGTCCGAAGGTAACAATGATGTCGCAGAATTCACATTGAAACGGGCAGCCTCGCGAAAACTGAACGCTGCCAAACAGGTAATGTTGAGTCTTGATCAAATCGTAGCGAGGTGCTGGAACTTTGAGCATGTCCGTCTTGTTGGCTTGTTCGTATCGCTTTTCCCAATTTCCTGCATGAAAGTCCAAAAGGAACTGAGGCCAAGTCTCTTCGGCTTCGCCCACAAAGATGACCTCTGCCAAATTGCCAAAATACTCTTCGCTAACGCTGACCCATGGCCCACCGACTACCGCAAAGATGCCTCGCTTTCGTAATTCTTGGAGAATCTCCAGCATGCGGGCGCGCTGAACACTCATGCCGGTCAATCCAACGATGTCGGCTTTTTCTAGTCGAAGGTAATCAATCTCTTCGACGTTTTCGTCGACGAGCGTGATCTGGTGTTCGGGCGGTGTCAAGGCAGCCAACAGCGGCAAGCAAGCAACAGGAAGATTCGCTTTCTTGCCGAGCAAGGGCAAGGCATGTTCGAGCCCCCAATAGCTAACTTCGAAACGTGGATTGATCAGCACGATGTCAAGCATAGATCACGCTTCGGTTTGCAAAGGCAAAGACGATCTTGGAAATGAGTTTGCGAGACTCATTGTATAGGAAACGCGGGTTTCGCGTGCTACGATTGCAGTAAATCATCGACGTCTCGGAGATACGTCGCTACGCGCTTCACATTTCAAAAAAGGGTATCGATTTTGATTCGTCCAAATGACAAGTCGATGATGCGATGGAGAATCTCGCTTGCAATTTTGCTTTTCCTTTGCGTCTTGGCGGCGAACCATATTGGGTTGGCCGCACTTTTAGGAACAGGACCTTCACACCGTTGGGCACCAGTCTTTGTCCTGGGTGTTGGTATGTTTTGGACACAGTTTCAGTTGCTCGGTTTATATGCTGCGTTCCTACCCTACCGACTCTATTGGCGAGTGTTTTTCCCTTTAGCGTTCGTCTTAGCACTTTGCCTCGAACTCAGGCAATTCTATAAACCCTTTGGACTCGGTGGCGTTGCATTCGCAGTATTGATCGGCTTCGTTTCCAGTTTGGTGGGCTTTCTGACATTCCGGGCGGTTCGTGGCCTCCGCTTTCAAAGCGTTGATGAAGAGTTTCGGAACGGCGAGTCCCCGACCCGTTTTGGCATTCCAGACATCATGACAACGACGTTCCTAGTCGCGATCGTTTTCGCCGTCATGAGAGTTGACGCAATCGAATCGGGACTGTACGTCTTTCTGCTTTCCGCAGTTGGCTACAGCGTATTGCTCATTCTCTACGCACCGATGAATTTCTGGCTCTTTGGCGATAGACGTCGAATCGTGTTGGGGCTTTCCTTTATGTTTGTGGTTGTCGTTTTGTTACCAACGCTCTGCGGGTTAGCTGCTGCCATGAATGCTCCCCGAATGAACCATTGGCCGTTTCTATTTTGCCTTACATTCGGCGCCGAAGCCGCATGGCTGATTGGCCTGGGATGCATGCATGCCCTCGGCTTTCGGCTGGTTTCAGGCAAGAAGCGAGTCGATGCGGTTGTCGTGGCTGATTGTTCTGCATTGGATCCCATTTCGATCGCGGAGCAATCCTTCACCGAGACGTAAAGGTACGGTACAATAGCTTCTCTGCGAGGCAATCCTAGTCACGCTGCCGCACGATTAAATGGACAAGTTGTGTATGGAAAAAGTCTTTCGAGTTTTCGAGTCACATACGGCTGCCGAACAAGCTGCTCGTGTAGACGACAATGATTTGACATTTCAGGACCGGTTTGACGCGTTCATGCAACTAATGGCGCCTTTCTATGCAGCTTCCTCAGGATTTCAAAGAGTTTATCGAATTGATGATTTCCGCAAACGTACGGTTTGTGATGATTGGGGGATACGCATACAACCTTTATCGCAATCCGAGAGCGACGGGTGATATTGACTTCCTGGTCGCAACAACGAGTGAAAATGAAAAACGACTTCGCCACGTGCTTGCTGAATTCGGCTTCGGCTCGACACTGCCCGACGAAGCTAAACCCTTGCTCGAATCCGGCAAAGTACTAATGTTAGGACGTGCCCCGTTTCGCATCGACATCCTTACGAACATCGACGGTGTTACATTTGAGGAAGTCGAAGCCACCTGCCAAAGAATTAAGCTTGATCAACTTTCAATACCCGTAATTTCGCCCGAACTGTTGCTAAAAAACAAAGTAGCTAGTGGTCGCCCGAAAGATCAATTGGACGCAATTGAGCTACGTACCTGGCTCGAGCGTTAAAGTGTTGCTATCAAACCGAAACACGTGTGGCACGCCCAAAGCGAAGCGTGGGCGTGGGAAGTGTGGCAAACGTTTCTAGCGACTCACGACGCCCTTCGTAACCTCAGGGACGTACCACGCTCGCAGGGACGTGACACTCGAAAACGCACGGGCTTACCACCCGACGATCCGCCAATCGACTTTGCCGACTGCGCAAGAGATGCAACGGCACGAAAATCTTTTGAAGTTTTGTCGAAAGCTTGGTCGATACGACTCGCTCGCATGAAGGCGAACGACTTGGGGGGTCCAAGTCGACTACTACGGATGGCGGTTTCTCACTTTTGGGGAGGTCGCGACCTATGTCTATCGAGTTTTTGAATACCGTGATTGGTTGTTTGTTCTTTGGAGTATGGCTAATTGTCGGCCATATCATGACGGTGGATTATTTTTAGTAACTGATTGACGGTCGTAACG
>JAYTVM010000333.1:0-4615 GCA_043743995.1 Pirellula sp.
CCTGAAAGGGTCAAAGATTCTGCGATCCCTTCAGGATCGGAACGCACTTCGCGAATCCCATTCCGGTGGTGTCGCTCCGCTCAACCACCGGCTACTGTCTGATATCCCTTCGGGATGCTGATATCCCTTCGGGATGTCAATTTCTCTCCGGGATCCACGTTGCGATTCCGAGCAGGTTTGTCCTACTCCCCTACCACACGGATTCGAATGGGAAGTGTGGTTGGGTTGCCATCGACTTTGGCACGTAGATGGAACAACCGCGTTTGCGTTGCGACCCACGGGGCCGCAGTGATGAATACCTCGCGTACCGACTGCCCCGCTGGGATCAGGAGACCACTCAGACCGATGTTGTCCACGTAGCAACCGTGCGGTAGATTGCGACCACTGTCGTCCCCGCCAAAGGAAATATCCCCCTTGTTCTCACCTCGTTCGATCACCAAATTTGCGGAAACCGTTTGGCCTGAGCGTATTTCAAGCTCCGAAATCGCGGGTGCATCCGGGCCTTGATCTTTCGCTACCACCTTCAAGGGCATTGCAGGCTTATCGTTTATCTTTACCAGTAATTTAACCTTCTCTCCATCCGTGATCGAACGATCGCCCATGTTGCTGTGGCTGGAGATCTGAACTGTAAATTCCTTGACCGTTGTCGCGAGACTGGCTGGCAAATGCAACGCCGCGGTCGCTCGAGATTGCCCTGCTTGGATCGTCAACGGCTGCGTAACGAGGATTCCTTCAGGTACCCCTTCCAGGGTGATTTCGACTTCGCCATCGCATCCTTCGAATCGATTTACCGCGACATCAAACTCGGTGCCGACGCCCGGTCTCAAGGTGATCTCCTTCTGTTCTGCCCGGAGCTTGTATCGCGGCATCGGACTTCGAAGAGTGAGTTTGTATTTGTAATTGTCCCCGGACTGGCCGCGTGTATCGCGTACTCGAATCAAGTACCGGCCATCCGATTTGGCTGTGAAGGTGATTTGGCTATCCTTGCCCAATTGTCGCGACGCTTCGTCATCGTTGGTGTAGTAAATTGGAAAAACGGGCAATCCATTGGGTACAGTCGGTTCGCCATCAGCGAGTTCTCGAACGATCCAAGCTGGCTCATTGAGCGCGTGCGTGGTCGCAGTCGTGTCCAAGTAGGTGAATCGACTGCCGACGCCTGGATAT
The DNA here is from genome assembly GCA_043743995.1 of Pirellula sp. GTDB lineage: Bacteria > Planctomycetota > Planctomycetia > Pirellulales > Pirellulaceae > JBKCUI01. The sequence goes on from JAYTVM010000333.1 coordinate 1,165, forward strand.
ACTTTGAAACCGGAATCCGGACCGCGAGGGTAAAGCCATAACTTGACCACTTCACCGCCTGCATACAGCAGTTCATTTAGCTCCATGTCTTCCCAACGGTGCAAACGAAAATCGTCTGCATTGGTGGAGTCCTTGCCGCGGAACGTGAAATAGGTTTCTCGTGTAGCTTGAAGTCGAGACCGCAAAATGGGTTCACCTTTTTGTTCAAGGATATCGACGACGCTATCCATGGGCGAACCACTACGACTCGCATCGATTTCGACCACCCAGGCTTCGCCCGCTTTTGCATTGAAGGAATACCAGTCGCCAGGAGATTGACCCGACATGTCGTCTTGAGTCAGAACTGCGTTGATTTCGCATGGACCTGAGATACTTTGTGATGTTGCAATGGAATGCCTACCGATGGCTTCGTCGATTTTCAACGTTGAAACGCTCGACTCGCGCATATCAGCACCCATGGCAGCGGCTAGCTTCGGGGTTGCAGTGGAAGGCACTTTTTGTAGGAAAGCTGCCCCATCCAACGATGCGATTTGGCCACCTAGCGAACTGACTGTTAGAGTTGTCTGATTTGCGTCCCAAAGCAGTCCCGAAGGAACTTCATCGACCGTGCCGACTTGTCCCAGGGGAGACATATCCTGGGCTCCCCAAAGTTTTATCGTCTTGTCCTCGCTCGCCGTGGCTAGGAAGCGACCATTCTTGGACAGTGCCAATTGCGTAACGGATCCTTCATGCGCAAAAGTCGAGTACAACATTGGACTCACGGACGGCTTGTCTAGGGAAAGCAATTTCCAAACGCGAACGCGTCGATCCGCACCCGCAGCCAAAACGCGATTTCGTGGCGAGTCGAAGCGAACCGCAAATTGTTCCGCTTCGCATTGTCCAAATGTGTCGAGCCGTTCGCCCGAATCGACTCGCCAGATTTTTATGGTTTCATCGGCGCTCGCCGACGCTAGGATCTGACTTGTTGCATCAAAATCCAAATCGTAAATAGCCCCATTGTGCCCGGTCAATGTTCGCACAAGTTTTCCGTCGTCCATGCTCCATAACAGGATCTTTCGATCATAGCCGCCCGTCGCCAAGATTTTGGCATCCGGACTCAAGACCGCGGTGCAAAGCGTGTCCTGATGTCCCTCAACCACACGTACCAATGTTGGCCTAGCTGCTCCATTTTTGTTTTTAAGTATTGAGGCTTGTCCCCCCACGCCAGGAATGCCCGAAGCGATCACCGTGAATTGCCCGTCGTAGGTTGTTCGAATCTGGGTCACTTTGCCGACGATGTCAAATGGGAGCGGCTCGCTCCATTGATCTTGCTTGAAGTAAACCGAATTGAATCGACCGACTAACAACTGTTCGTTTCCCGTCCTGCCTAATGCGGTGATTGGCATCAGACCTTTGTAGGTTGTCGGAATAGCATTGACGCCAAATCTGGCCTTTAAAGGGAGGGACGCATCGCTTCCCTTGGCACCTTGCTCAATCCATTTCTGAAGAACGGCTATCTCTGCCGAGGTTGGTTGCGGCGAATCGTCCGGAGGCATTTTGGGCTCTTTGGTTCCAAGCATCACCTTGATCAAGGACGATTCAGAGGCATTGCTTGCGACCACAATGGCCCCTTTTGGGCCCCCTTTGAAAATATTCGCCAGCGACTGCAATTGAACTTCGGACTCATTGTCCTTTTCATTGTGACAGCCGACACAGTATTTTGTTAAGATCGGTTTAACGTCGCGTTGGTATTCAAAGTCGACGGCAAGCACAGCGTTTGCTGCAACTATCAAAAGGACAGCGACGATAGCTTGGTAGAGAGTCGCTTGGTAGAGCATAGTACGACGCAGAATCATCGAACGGGTGATTCGGATGCTCATGTTGTGTTTCTCAAGGGCCAGGGATGTCGGTAGAACCACCCATTTTTGCAGTCGACCTGTCAGATTGCAATCCAACGACATGAGCATTGTAGAACAATTGTCCATAATTGTGACTCTTCTCGCCGATCGCCACCGGCTCTGGCTTGCCCCGACCGGACGTGCGTTAAAAGCGACAGGAAGATTTTGTGACAGGAAGATACGACAGACGACGCGGCTAAGAATTTTCCTGTCGTTTAATTTTCCTGTCGTTTAGTTGCGAGTTGTGGCACTCGGGGGCGGGAGATAGGAGAAATGCTCTCGCTTAGTACACCAAAACAAGGTTGCGGCGGGACAAGCCCCCCTCGCAACCCAACGATTCCGTTGAATGAAATCCTTCACGCGCTCTGCCAACTCTTGAATTTGCCGCGAATGTCTTAATACCGCCCCAGTTGCCCGCTTTGAGTGTTGTAGGGCGATTGGCCATTGCTGCTCGTCGAAGGTAACGGGTAACTGTTGTTTTTCAGCGGTGAGGGATAGCCATATGACTGAAGCTGCAATGGAGAATATGCCGGCGCATAATTTCCTTGATAGGCCTGCTGACTTCCGTTGGCTGGCCATTGTTGATTCTGCGGTTGCGACGGATACTGCTGTTGCTGATATGGCTGTTGCGGGTACTGCTGTTGTGTGTACTGCTGTTGCGGGTACTGTTGTTGTTGATATTGTTGTTGGTACTGCTGTTGTTGACTCATTTGTTGCTGCTGCCAATCGTAGAGGGGGCTAGAAGCGTGAGGCTGGGTCGACGTCAAGTTTGGAAAGTGATGTTCGTGGTTTGGCCCTTGGGCAGCATGCAGAAAATCCACGGTAGATTGCCCCCAGTTTTGTGTTGCGGCTTGATGCTCAAGGTTGTTCAATTGCTGGCTCGCGACACTTCTCAATTCGGCCGCTTTGTTGCGATTGAAGGTAAATGTGGGAAAACCATCTACCCAGGTTACGTTCAGCAATCCGAAGACAATCATGGCTGGCACACCAACCAGCATAATCAACGAACCGATTCTGGTATCCGCCACCCGTTGCACTGGGGCGGGCAATGCGAGCGCAATAAGCCCCGCAGCGCGTTGCGTAGTTGTGCGTCGGCTAGTTCGCCGTCTCGATCGGGCCATGGACTATTCACTCCTGGCGACCCAACAGCCTGAATTGCAAAAGTCAATTATTCAACAACAAAGCGGGTCGCATTTGAACCATAACAATTCCGCAATCCCAACGCGATAGCGGAATTCGCCTCTCCACCTCTCCAACCCGCGCAATCGGTTGAGTCCTGGCGAATTGCTAAGGTTTCTCTTTTCAAAATCGCTCTCCCAGTCCAAAGTGTCAGGTACGCTTCCATCGGAAAAGAACGAAGAACGCCCCATTTCGTTCCGACCGCACGGATTTGCGACCTAAGACTCCTTAGCGATTTAAAATGGATTTCCAACTTCTTAAAAGGGCGACTTATTGCTATCTCGCATTGCGAGATTCCGTTTGGCTGAATAAAGCCCTGGATAAGTTTGATAGCATCGTCTACGCCTTGACGGACTTGAGGCTCCCTAAGGACCCAAACAAGCCCGATATCGTCG
>JAYTVM010000334.1:0-16874 GCA_043743995.1 Pirellula sp.
ATTTTCACGTTTGATCGCCTCATAGACTTCTTGTCGATGAACAGGAATATCGTTTGGGGCTTCGATACCAAGCCGCACTTTATCCCCACGAATGTCCACGATCGTGATAACTATGTCATCGCCGATCATGATGCTTTCGTCTCGATGTCGCGAGAGTACCAGCATTGGAGACTCCTTTTCTTCGTTTAGGTTGCATCCAGTGCAACAGGGTTGGGTCTAAACAAGTGGGCTGTGTCGCAATCTTAGACTATTCATCCAAACTCACGCCACGACCAGAGTATCGGCCAGAGAATGCTGTCGAATCACCGAGACATATTGCTTTCCGTGGACAACTACTGTTCTGACTTTAACGCCGAACGTTACGATTTATGCGAATTCGTAAAGAGACAAGTCGGCGCGGTACATAATTGTATTCTCGGACAAATCGTTAGGACCGGATATGCCGAGCAGGGCTACCTGCCGATCCGAGTTTTGCCAACCGGCAAGGTTTAACATGAACTGCCATGGTGATAGAGTTCGATAGAAGCTTTCGGCCAGGCATCTCGGCTTACGCACACTCCATCGCGAAACCGACTCCAACGTGCATGGTCTCATCCACCACAATCCGACTGTCTCAAATCCTAGAAGCTAGCCAACGTGAAACGCCGGTACCCATCGCATCTTCGTCTGCACCTCGAAGATTCCAACTCCAATGCTCCGTCGAGCGATCTGACACTTGCCAGCAATCCATTAAACTCTCCAAGAGAGGAGATTCAAGACGTCCTGCGTTCGTTCACGGAAGCAACCCATTGGTCCGTAAGCGAACGGTCGCGTCAGCCAGAATCTAAAAACAAAATGCCTGGCCACCATTTGCCGAATCAAAGCGGAATCAGCAATCGTTGGCGCCTAATTGAAACCATGGTGCAGGACGGAGTTCTGGATTCCTCGGAATCGACCGAGAGCTCGTTTGTACCCATGGATCGGGCTCAGAATCTGCTGGCATCGATCGAACGCTTGGTGGCGAGACTGGAGTTGGCCGAGGCAACCGTTAGAAATCAGGAAGGTGAACTAGCGACTGCAATGGGCGTCACTAGCTACAGCGATCGTGGTCGAGAGACAGCCGATCGGCTCGAATCTATTTTGGATAGCGTTGCGCGATCGGTAGGGGCGGTTGCGGGTGCATTGTATTTGTTAGATGATGAGACGACGACTTTAAAGATGCGTGCTTGTATTGGTTTACCCAAAACGAGGTTGACCGCTCCGCCTCGCGAATTGCAAGGATCTCTGGCCGATTTGGAGGCGCTCTTGGGAAATGCCGTTTTGCTCAGCGATATTGAGATGATGCCCGATTGGCCAAGTCCTGAAAAGTTTTCGGCTGCGCTGGTCGTCCCGGTGGGCTCGACGACGATGCCACATGGCACCATGTGGTTCTGGTCCGAACAACCGCGATCCTATAGCCCTACGGAAGTGGAGGTGGCCAACTTAGCCGCTGGACGTGTGATGAGTGAGATCGAACAGTCGCTCTTGGGACAAGAAGTCCACGAGTCGAGGGCAGTGCAAAAGCAAATCGACACCGCCAGTCTCATTCAAGCAAGCATGTTGCCAGACAATCAAGTTTTGCATGAAGACTTCGACGTCAACGGCTGGACATTCCAAAGCGGAACGATTGGCGGAGGTTTTCATCATTGGGATGTAAACCATCAAGAGATGATGACAATTTCGCTGGGAAATGCCAACCTATCAGGCCCGGAAGGGGCCATTGTCGCAACCAGTATCCAATCGATCGTACGCACCTTATGGCAAAGCAACAACAATCCAATGTCGATCATGCGGACCATCAACGACACGCTTTGGGGAATGCGAGATGCGGACTGGACAGCATCGATGGGGCTCATTCAAATCAATCCCATTACCGGGTATGGTTCCATTTGTAGCGCAGGAGATATTCAGTCTTTTGTGATTTCGCATCGCGGATTCCGACCCATCGGTTCGCTGGGACCTCGCGTGGCGGCCCAACCGGATACCGTTTTCAACAGCAATCGATTCTGCTTGCAGCCAGGCGAAATCCTCTTATCGTTCACTTCTAACGTCTTAGACCAGACCAACAGCCAGCAAGTACCGCAGCAAAAAAAGAAGGGGCAGAGGGCCGTCAACTACTCAACGCTCGATCAGAACTCAATGCTGCACATCGTCAAGGACATGTGGGACGAGAGGGCGAGCGATATTGCTGGATACCTGGCTCGTACATTGCCAAGCCTTGAGCGAGATCAGAAGGATGGTCCGGACCGTTCGATGATCATTATCAAGAATGTCCGCAAGGTAAAATAGGATTGCATTGTGTGCGGGGCTCTCGATGATTGCACGACATTGGAGTTCGGTGAGACGTTGCTTCCACCGACCAGGGTCGGTGGAGAGCAGTGCATGAGGGCGATCGGACGTAGCTGTCAATCTTCGCTCCACCGACGCAGGGTCGGTGGAGGCGTATCGGCCACACTTCACACTTCACACTTCAAATTTCCAACTTCACGCTTCTTTCTCCATGTCGAACTCCCTCAGCTCCCTGCCTACTACGGTTACTCCCGATACGATCGCTAGCGTTGCTATTCCGCCCATCCAGACACTGCGTACTAAACCGAGATAGTGCGCTGCCAAACCGCTTTCTAACTCACCTAGCTCATTGGAAGCCCCCACGAAAATCGAACTGACCGCAGCCACTCGGCCCCGCATATGATCGGGAGAATACAAACGCAAAATTGCTTTGCGAATCACAACGCTTAGACCGTCAAGCATACCAGCGGCAAAGAGCGCAAACATCGACAGTGCAAGGCTGGTTGAAAGAGCAAATACTATCATGCTAACTCCGAATCCGAAAACACTCATTAGGAGTTTCACTCCGGCTTTCGCTTTGGGCGGATACTTAATGCACAGAAAGGCCGTTACCAATGCACCGAGATACGGGGCAGCATTCAGAAAACCAAGCCATACCGCATCGACATGCAGAACGTGGCGTGCGAACAAGGGCAACATAGCGACTGCACCGCCAAACAAAACTGCAAACAGATCGAGCGCCATAGCGGTCCATAGGATTTGCTTCTTCGCGACAAACCGCCAGCCCGCCGTTAAGCTCTGAAGGATCGGTTCATCGTGCGAAGGATGCAACCGTATCGGCTTGGGTTGGATTCGCAATAGCAACAGCCAGGCCATAATTCCAAAAACCATGCTGGTCGCAAATGTTGCTGACATACCAACCGTAGCCACCAAGGTTCCAGCCAAGACTGGAGCCACAACTGCACAAGCGTGCCATACTAGAGTTCCCCAGGTCGCGGCGCTCATGGCCGCAGAGTTTGGGACTAACTGAGCCTCAAGACTTGGCAAAGCTGGTTCGGCAAAGCCGCGGGCTACGCCGAGAAAGAACATGATGGCGTAGACCGAACCAAGAAACCAACCTCCCGCAAAGCGTTCCGCCAGCAATAGTCCAAACGCGCATAAGATTTGAACTGTGATCGTGCACAGCAATAGGTTTCTGCGATTGAAGCGATCCGCGAAATGGCCACCTACTACCGCCAAGCTCAATGCCGGTATTGCCTGTACCAGGCCCAGCAGCCCAAGAAATAGCGGATCGTAGGGAAACTGATTGGCTATTTCAAAAGGAATGAGAAAAAACAGAATGCGAGTGCAAAAAGTCGAGCACGCGAAGGCGATCATCAAGTAACGAAACTCGATGAAATCGGTTGCCAATGAAGAAGACGGGCCATTCTGGCCCGTCTCCATTGTTTCCGAATCAATCGAAGTCGCGATTTAAATCCCCAATCGCGATCGAAGCCAACCCAGTGGGGAAAGCCCACGCAAAATAGATTCGTTTGATTCTCGCATTAAACGTACGATACCTCGGCGCTCATCGAGAGATAGTTCGCTGCTGCCCCGTTTTGAGAATTTATCGACTGGCGCCGCCTCAGGCTCTTCGTCAGCGGGTAGATTCCCTTCGATCGCTTCATGAATCAAGGGTTGCCCCATCAATTTGACGTCCGTACCGGCTTGTCGACGAATTTTTGCCTGAACCTTTGGCATTTGGTCGATCAACTTACGAGTTGAAGTCGCCGGTGAATCCCCCTCATCCCTGTCCAGCGGGTAGCAAAGCTGCACGCGTTCATAAATATCCACACGTTCGCGTGGGTCAAGCAAACGATAAGTCGCTACCGCTATTTTGGCTCGGCGAACATCATCCTCGAAATGCTGAGCGCTATTTCTAGCGTGATGATCGCCAGAGTAACTCAACGCTAACGACATCGCCTGTGCCGCAGAACGTATAACGTTCGTCCGGCACTCCCCTCGTCTCAATCCGAGTAATCGGAAATGAGCAACAAACGCTTCGTTTTTCTTTTTGTTTTGTAGTTTTCGGCTGAATTTCATAATACATCTAACCCGACCATCCTGAATTCGTTTCGGTAGCCTCTTGCTACACATATCGGCAGTATTGTAGTCGCCGCCATAGTGTCCATCCGGGAAACCGTTCAAAGCATTTGACGAGCCATTTGGACAAAAGTTCACCAAATTCGCAGCGGGGGAGAATTCGCTCCCCATGACTGATGACAAGGAGCGTGATCTCTCCCAAACATGTTCGCAAAAAATCTTCGTAAATTGAAACTATTGTTCCGGCTTGGTAACTTTTTCTCATTTTGGCAGTCACTGCGACGAATTTTGCCGAATGGTGATAAAAAAATCTGATCCAGCGGCACGAAATCCCATTTCTGTGTATCCTGATGATCTGTACCAGGAGACTGTTCCCGCAGCATCCTACTTTTGATCGATCGTCCACCAAAACTCTCCGTAGGTTATGGCATGGTCCTCTCAGGCGAAGAAATCAGAGCACGGCAAGGGACAGACATTCATATCACCCCGTTTTGTGAGGAATGTCTCAATCCGAACAGTTACAACTTGACGTTGCACAACGAGATCTTGGTTTACGAGGAGGTCGTTTTGGATGTCAAGCATCCAAATCGCTTTAGGCGAATCACGATTCCAGACGAGGGCATGATCCTCAGTCCTGGCCAGATTTTCCTTGGTCGAACTGTTGAACATACCGAGACCCACAACCTGGTACCGATGATCGAGGGACGAAGTTCGATCGCGAGACTCGGGCTTTTTGTGCATTGTTCTTCAGGATTTGGCGACGCTGGGTTCCGTGGCCATTGGACGATTGAAATGTTTGCCGTCCAACCCATTCGCATTTACGCGGGGATACGGATCTGCCAAATTTTCTACCACGAACTGGTGGGTGAAGTCCGCGAGTACTCGAGCGAAAAATATCAAAACAACCGCGATGTGCAGCCGAGTATGCTTTATAAGGAATTTGCGGGTTGCCGAGAGTACGACCAGTTGGAACTCAACTTTGGTTCGGTTGCGGCAAAACGCCGCGAGGATCCCGGCAGCCGAGTGCATGCGGTTTTGGACGCTTCGACGTAGCGGCGCAAACTCGGCGGAATTCTGTAAGCATCTCCGCAATGCCTAATCGATTGAAATGCAACGGAGAGCGTAGCTCCTGCCGAGCTGGCGCCGCCAAGGTTCGGCAGGAGCCTCACCGCCTCACCCTCCCGTTCACGTACTGACTTGCGTGGTTTCAGTACGTTCGTACGATAGGACCATATCTTCTGAATTCCACGTTAGGGCTTTAGTTCAATATGACCGTCGCAAATTTAGACCAAATCCAAGCGCTGATCCCACATCGAAAACCGATGCTGCTGGTTGACGAAGTGATCGAGCAGACTGAGAAGCACATCGTCTGCAAAAAGACGTTCTCAAGCGAAGACTTTTTCCTACAAGGGCACTTCCCAGGCTTTCCGCTCGTCCCCGGCGTGATCTTGTGCGAATGCTGTTTGCAAAGCGGTGCGATTCTGCTCAGTCAGTTTACGCCAAACGATGGGTCGGTCCCTGTCGCTACTCGCATTGATGGTGCCAAATTCAAGCGAATGGTTCGCCCTGGCGAAACGATCCAAATCGAGGTCACGCTCAACGAAATTGTATCGACCGCTTATTTCATGACCGGCAAAGTCACGGTGGATGGGAAACTGGCCGCTAGGCTCGATTTCGCTTGCAGTGTTGCCAAACCTACCCCCGAATAAAACGCACGCTTCACTCGTTACCCAGTTTGGATGCAACCAATGGACATGTTAACCAATTCGCTGCTTTGCTGGCGACTGCGAGCGCCGCCGTCGGCGGACTCGATACGTGGCGAGATGGCGACCAGCGAAATCGAGGTCGACATCCCGAAGAAAATCACGGCTGGCTGCGGTCGTTTTGGCATTCGGTACAATCAACTCCCTGCGGGCTGCTCGGCGGGCTTGTATTGTTTGACGATTGATACAGGCGAAGTCATCGCAACTATCCTGCCTGATCGAGGGATGGGACTGTGGAAGTGTTGGAGCGGTGATTTGGAGTTCGGCTGGCAAAGCCCAGTTCCAGGCCCTGTTCATCCCTGCTTTGTTCCCGTCCACGATGCGTCTGGCATCGGCTGGCTTGAAGGTTTTGACGAACTCGTGGTTCGATGCGGACTGCAAAGCAATGGGGCTCCTGAATTTTGTGAAAATGGCGCGCTTCGTTATCCCCTTCACGGCCGTATCGCGAACTTGCCCGCTCATCGACTCGATATCCAAGTTGACGTCCAAAATGGAATTCTGGATGTGATCGGGGTCGTAAGCGAATCTCGATTCTTGGTTTACTCTCTTGAGTTGCAGACGCGGTATCGCTTTCGTGTGGGAAGCCCGGTCGTTGAGATCATCGACACGGTGACGAACCGATCCAGTCAACCGGGATCGATGCAGTTGTTGTATCACATCAATGTTGGCCAACCCGTCCTGCAATCTGGCTCAACGGTTCATGCTGCGTATCGAAACTTAGCTCCACGCGACGCTCGAGCGGCCGAATCGATCGATCGCTGGAATCAATGCGATGGGCCTGCCAGCGGTTACCAAGAGCAAGTCTATTTCATGGATCCAGTTGCGGATGAACATCATTGGTCCGAAGCTATGTTAGCTTCCTCGGATGGCACTTATGGCTTCGCTGTCCACTTCGACACTCGAACCTTGCCCTACCTGAGCCTTTGGAAGAATACCGCCGCGGTCGAGGATGGATATGTAGTTGGCTTGGAGCCAGCCACTGGCTTTCCTAACACACGCTCTTTTGAAGAGAGGAATGGTCGGGTCGTTCCATTGCAAGGGGGCGAATCGAAAACGTTTCGATTGAAATTGCAACCGTTAACGACTTCTAACGCAGTCACTCAATCTGGAAGCCGAATCAAATCATTGCAAAGTTTTCCCGGAATTCAAAGTGACAGTCCGAGACTGGGCCAGTCGTCGGCTTCGGAAAAGTAAAGTTTGATAATCCCGGTACCATGTTATTCCATTTTGCGATTTGATTCGCGATATTAGCGGGCGACAATTGTTACCGAATTGACGGGAGCAAGTCCTCGCGTCGAGAAACACGTGAGCACATAGCGAAATCAAAAATTCGTTCCGATTTGTTAGCGATCCTGTTGATTGTTGCGTTGAGCGGAAACTTGCTGGCTCTGGCCATCCAAAGTCTGGTTATTCCATTGCCTGTCGCCGCGGAAACACTTTCTGTGTTTAGTTTCGATATCGATTCGTGGCGAGATGCAATTAGAGAAGGCGGCTCCGCAATTGCTTACTGGGAGCTGGAATTCACATTTCCCTCGCAGCGGTCCATGGAATACAATACCTGGTGTCCCGGGATTTCACCCATATCGTCAACACCACAACTCGCACTGCTATGAACCACAGGTCGTTCGGCAACTGACGCAGTTTGTGGAGGATAGAGACGTAGGAACCGAAATTTATTTGTCTTTCGAGGTAACATGAGCAAACGGTTAACTGCGATCATCCAGCGTGAAGGCGATGGATTTGTCTCCCTCTGTCCAGAATTGGACGTGGCTAGCCAAGGTGACACTATTGAGACGGCTCGCGAGAATCTTCGCGAGGCACTCGAATTATTCTTTGAATGCGCGTCGGCTGATGAGCTTCAGCAGCGGATGGGAGGCGAGGTTTTCGTGACGCAGCTTGAGGTGTTCGTTGGGTAAGCTCCGTGTTTTGTCTGGGCGAGAAGTGTGTGCCATTCTTGAAGGACATGGCTTCCGGGAGGTCCGACAACGAGGCAGCCATATCGTGATGCATCGGGTGACCGACGAAGGAACCACGACCGTGCCCGTGCCAGATCACCGAGAACTCCGCATCGGAACATTGCGGTCGATCATCAGGCATCCGGGGTACCTCGGGCCGAATTTGAGACATAAACTGGCCGAACATAGCCCCAAGGCGCTCCATGATCGCCTTGTACTTAGCTCGAAAGAGGACCTACGCGATCTTGTCGCCGCCCCGCCGACGGTTGGGCCAGCTACGGTCGATTGGAGCTGGTCACTGAATTACAAGTTGCGTTTGGCTTCATCCACCATGTACAGGGTGTTGCAACCGGGGCAGCTTAGATACCAAGCGTAGTAGTATTTCTGGCCTGGCTTGGGCGTTTTGGCTTTGGTGGGTTTCTGGACGATTGGCGTGCCGCATTTTCGGCAAGGTTCACCAGCTTCCTTGTGCGTTACAGTACTTGCGCCAGTGGAAACGTCGGCAGAGGCTGCTCTGCGAAGCGGCGACAGTCCGACGCCTGGAACCGTTCCTCCATTGGCTTGAATCTCGCGAATGTACCCCTCGTCAGGCACAGTGTCGTACGACTGTGCAGCGGCTACCGCCAACTCGTCACACCGTTCATTCTCCGGGACCCCCGCGTGTCCTTTGACCCATTTGAAACGAACTTGATGCTGCGAGTAAATCGCCAGAAACCTTGCCCACAAGTCAGCATTCTTTGCTTTTTCGGATTTGGTACGGTACCAGTTGTTTTTGCTCCATCGCAAAACGGACCCCTTCTCAACCGAATCAACAACGTACTTTGAGTCGCTGTACAAAGTTACGAGACATGGCTTAGTCAGCGATTCCAATCCCACGATGACCCCCATCAATTCCATCCGATTGTTGGTGGTTCGATGAAAGCCCCCGAAGAGTTCTTTGCGATGTTTACCGGCCAACAAGACGACGCCGTAACCACCAGGCCCAGGGTTCGGTTCCGCCGCGCCATCGGTGTAAATCGTGACATGGCTCATGGCGGTGTGTTCCGAAGTTGTAGTCTCATCGGCCATTTCAGCCATGTCTCGATCCATTCGTGCTATTCGTCGTTCTCAAAAACCGCCCCTAACTTTAGAGTAGTGTGGAGTTACTCCGACTCCGACTCCGACTTCGACTCCTACTCCTACTCCTACTCCTACTCGTCAGGACCTGCCATTTCCCATTATTTTCCATTTGCAATTTGCAATTTCAGATTTCAGATTTGCAATTTCAGATTTCAAATTTCAGATTTGCGCACAGTCTAGGATGTGGCCGACAATGATCCATAGATTGGTCGGTGTTTAGTATAGCCTCCATCCGTCGTTAGGACTTCTCCAGCACACCAACATTCATTCGCCCAAAAATACATCGTTGCTGCAGAAATGTGTTTCGGCTCCGTAAGTGCTCCCATCGGCATCGCTTCTGCTACGGCTTCCAAGCGACCGGCACTTATCGGATTCTGTGCAGCCATGGGGCCACGAAGCGGCGATGGTGCGAGGCCGTTTAAAATGACACCATACTTTTCGACGAAGTGACGTGATTGCAAGCGCAGAAAATTGAGCAAGCCTCCTTTGGACTCTTCGTAGGCCGAACTAGCCCGCCCCTCTGCTCCAACCGTGGCTGAAGTCGACAGGACGATGACGCCTCGCGAACCATGCACAAACGAGCCGGTTTTGACGCCGTGTTTGATCACGTTGTGGGCCCCCCAAAGATTGACTTCACATGCTCCCATGACGTCTTCTTTGGTCAAATCCTCAGGCGCGGTCAAGGGCTTTGGGGAAATTCCCGCAGTATGCATAAAGTATTGAATTCCGGGATGACGCAGGAAGAACTCATGAACCGCTTCTTCGCTCGTAATATTGACCGACTCGGCCACGACTTGCGTAGCGCCGTTGGATTGCTGAGATACCGAGCTAGCAAAATCAGCCAAAGTCATTTTGGCTGTTCCCACTCCAATGGTGGTCGAATGATCGACTAGGATCAGCTTTTTGAGTTTGAGCCATGGGATTATGTTCGAGGCCATGTGTTGGCCCATCAATCCAACTCCAATGATCAGGGCCGTGGCGTTGTTGCTGTAGCTGAATGGGGAGGGAGGCAAGTTGGAACACTCCTGGTAAGAGTTTTGTGGATACTCGAAGAACTTCATAGCTTAACCGTTGCTCCTGTTTTTGGTAGCTTAGGATTGCGTGGCCGTTTGCCTGGCCGACGCTGCTAGCGTCGGCACGGATGCTGGCAGCATCCACCACGCGTCGGCACGGATGCTGGCAGCATCCACCACGCGTCGCGTATGGAGTATGATGGCGAGATGATTTTGCACATTGACATGGATGCTTTTTATGCATCCGTCGAACAGCGCGACGATCCATCGCTGGTGGGAAAGCCCGTCGTTGTCGGAGGCTCAGCAGAAGGTCGCGGCGTCGTGGCGGCCTCTAGTTACGAAGCACGCAAATTCGGCATTTATAGTGCCATGTCGGCTTATCGCGCCAAACAAATTTGTCCGCATGCGATCTTCATTCGGCCGCGCATCGACTATTACGCGGCCGTTTCTCAACAACTTCGCCAAATCTTCGAGGAGTTCACTCCGCTGATCGAGCCCCTCTCACTGGATGAAGCTTTTCTCGATGTAACTGGCAGTGAAAGCCTTCTTGGCTCGGCAATTCAAATCGGGCAGCAAATCAAAACGCTGGTCCAAGAACGATTGCAATTGACGGCATCCGTGGGCGTTGCCCCAAACAAATTTCTGGCGAAGATTGCAAGCGATCTAGAAAAACCCAGTGGTTTTGTGGTGGTTTTACCTGACCAAATCCAGTCGTTTTTGGACCCCTTACCCGTTGGGAGAATCTGGGGAGTCGGCAAAGTCACGGCTCAAGTTTTCAAACGATTTGCTATTTCGACTATTGGGCAATTGCGTCAACTGTCACGAGAAACGCTGTATGACCTATTTGGGTCGTCGGGAGAGCACTACTGGCAGTTGTCACACGGGATCGATACTCGGCCGGTTGTACCGGACCGCGAGGCCAAGTCGATTTCCAACGAAACTACCTTTGCCGAAGATATACGCGATATCGATGACCTCAAGGTACGGCTCGTCACTTTGGTGGAACAAGTGGCGCGGCGGTTGAGAAACCACAATCGATTTGGACGCACGATTGAGTTGAAAGTCCGGTTCTCCGATTTCAAGTCGCTGACCCGATCGCTGTCGCTCGGCAGCCCTACCAACATTACCAACGAGTTGCTGGCAGCGGGGCTTGAACTACTAACCAACCGACTACCAAAGAATCATTTACCAGTCCGATTGATTGGGTTCGGTGTTACGAACTTAGATCAATCCGGCGCACTACAAATGCATTTGTTTGAGGAGTCGGAACGAGAACAGCAACGCACGTTGGACAAAGTTGCGGACGAGATCGCCAAAAAATTCGGTAAAAACGCTCTTCATCGTGCCGCCGGTATAAAGAAATCGACGGATCTAAAATGCAAGGAATAGACGCTTGTTGAGGTTTGCGAATCCTATCTCAATGCGGCTAACTGTCCTTTCCGGTGTTTCGACTTGGAAGTCCCTGGTTTTTCTGCGATACTCTTTTGCATCCGGATTCACCACCCATTGAGGGGTGTTTTCCGCCTTTTGGAGCTCACTGGGAGCCCAAATCCGAGTCCGTGACGATTAATCGGGCTTACGACAATTTTTGTGTGCGTCGATGGCTGGACCACTGGCCCGTTGCACGCTTGTTTTATTTGGGAGATTGGCTGAATGTACAAGAATTTGAACGCGACCGTGTTGGGTGTTTCTGGACGACAAAGCGAGTTGATCGAATTGGCAATGACCTACGGGTTTCGGGGTTTGGACATCGATATCGTCGATTTGGTTAAGCGAACTCAGCGAAGCGAATTCGAAAAGGCTGCCCGCTATTTGCTGAGTGCAAAGATGTTGGTCAGCGGTTTTGAAACGCCAATTGATTTGGATAGCGACGAAGCGACCTTCGAAAAGACGCTTGCCCAGTTGCCTGCCGCCATAGAAATAGCTGGCAAAGTCAATGCACTCGCCGGCTTCCTTCGATTGCCAGCAGCGACGGACCGACTGCCTTTCCATGAGTATTTTGACGTTCTCCGCAAGCGAGTAGATCGTATCGCCGAGATTTTTGCTGCAAACAAAGTAATGTTAGGACTCTATTTTTCGACTGCAATCGAAAATCGCGAGAATCGCCAGTTCAAATTCATTCAAGACGTTGACGGCTTTTTGGCCTTCTTCAACGCATGTACCAACCCGAGTGTTGGTTTGGTAATCGACACATTCAATTGGGTCATAGGCGGCGGGACTTTTGAACAATTGGCGACCATTCCAGGCAATCGCATTGCGGTTCTACGACTAGCCGACACCGAAGTACTCCCCACAATCGAAGACGCCAGCCTCAAAATGCGTCAATTGGCTGGTACGAGCGGCGTCATCGACAACGTTCGAATCGTTTCGGTCTTGAGCAAAGCTGGATTTGATGGCCCGATCACCGCATTTGGGCATGCGAGCAATTTCGGCGGGATGACACGAGATTCCATCGTGGCCAAGAGTCAGGATTCGCTAGACAATGTTTTGGCCGGTGCTGGCCTGCCCACATTCACAAGGCGACCGGATATGATAATCGAATCTACTTCTCCGCTGGTCTTGGAAGACATCGGATTGGAAGCGTAAATTCGAACCAACAATCCTAGCAGTAATGCCTTGACCTTGAGGGTGTGATGACCAGACTGACGCTTCGTGTTGTTCAAGGGGCAGATCGTGGCCGCACTTACGCGGACCTGAAAACGCCGATATCCATCGGTCGCGAAGAGGGTAACTCGATCCAACTAAATGACGAACGAATCAGTCGATTTCATTGCAAGATACAAGAGGACAACGATCATTTGGTGCTCACCGATCTGGAGAGCACCAACGGAACTCGCGTCAACGGTCAGGATTGCCAGCTTCGAATCCTACGCTTCGGCGACATCATTTCTGTCGGCCGAAGCATGTTGCTCTTTGGGACGCATGATCAAATCAGTTCACGCGTTCAAGAAAGCCTTACCGCGGTAGAAGAGTCGCGGATGATCAAAAAAACCGATAGCGGCGATTTTGATTTAGACCCTGCACTTGCGGAGTCGGTAAGGGCTTTGCGGGATCTCAATCAGCCACCGCAGTTGCCGGAACGACTTAGTCCGAGTCAGGCTGCACAATTGGCGGAACTCTTCGAGTATTTCCATGCAAGAATCGGTGAAGTCGTGGATGTGGTCAACATAAATGACAAGCGCGGTTCCATCCACGTCGATCTTGCGACTTGGCAATTGATGCTGCAGCTATATAGTCGCCTTTCGGAACTCATTCGCGGAATTGCGGATCCCGATTTCAAGTTACCCGGCTAACGCTTCCTCTATTTCGATAATCCTCATGCCTTCCCTTTTGAATTTCACCAAGATGCATGGTGCTGGCAATGATTATGTCTACGTCAGTGGTTTCAACCAAGCGTTGCCCTCGGATCTACCACAATTGGCAATTCAAGTCTCGGATCGACGCTTTGGAATCGGAGGCGATGGCCTGATTGCGATTCTCCCAAGCGAAAAAGCCGACGCGCTCATGCGAATGTTCAATGCAGACGGGAGCGAATCCGAAATGTGCGGCAACGGAATCCGTTGTGTCGCCAAATACGTCTATGATCATGGGATCTGCAACAAGGAATCGCTCACCATCGAAACGGGAGCCGGTGTGCTCTCGCTCGTCCTAACCGTAGTCCATGGATTGGTTTCTCAAGTCACAGTCGATATGGGCCCACCAAGGCTTGAGGCCGCACAGATTCCGACAACGCTCGGTGCGAGCCCGACCTCCCATGTCATCAATTGGCACCTTGAATTTCGGGGCCAGACTTTGTTTGCTACTTGTGTTTCCATGGGCAACCCGCATTGTGTGATTTTTGTTCCTGAAGCGACGGATGAATTGGTTCTTGAAATTGGGCCTCTGATAGAGCGAGACGATCGGTTTCCCAAGAAAACCAACGTTGAATTCGTTGAGGTGCTTTCACCTGGCGAAGTGCGACAACGCACTTGGGAACGTGGTTCCGGCGAGACTTGGGCGTGTGGAACTGGAGCTAGCGCGGTTTGTGTGGCAGGAGTTTTGACCGGAAAAACCGATCGACAGATTCTCAATTCGTTGAGGGGCGGCCAATTGCGTTTGCGTTGGGATGAGGCAAGCAATCACGTCTTTATGACCGGGCCTGCAGTCGAAGTCTTTTCCGGCCAATGGCAACTCAGCGAGTAATGCGGTTCCCACATATCGACTTCCAACGTATGACTATGCGTTGGGGCGGAACACTTTTGGCGTTCGGAATACGGGCATGGATGCGAACCCTCGATTCTCGAATCGCGTGCTACGAACCGAAAATGGATCCAGCCGTTTCGGGATTCGAGGGACCAGCCATCTATGTCGTTTGGCACGAATATTTAGCGTTGCCTCCATGCAACCGTCGCGGCTGCGATGTGACGATGCTCTTGAGCCAGCATCGCGATGCGCATTGGCTGACCGAGGTCATTAGTCAGTTTGGTTTTAAAACCGTTCGCGGCTCGACATCGCGCGGTGGAGTTCAAGCGATAATGCAAATTCGACGCAACAACCGAGGGACTAGCTTGGTCATCACCCCGGATGGCCCCCGAGGCCCTAGGCGCGAGCTGTCGAGTGGTTGTGTCTTCTTGGCCGGGCTTTTAGGAGTTCCAATTGTCCCTTTGGGTTGTGGTTTTGATAGGCCATGGCGAAACACCGGCGCGTGGGATAAATTTGCAATACCGCGTCCCAGTTCCAGAGCCCGAATCGTACTCGGACCTGCTATAAAAGTTCCACGCAAATCGAGCAAAGAGGAAATTGAGGAGTATCGACGCTACATTGAATCTATCTTGATGGCGGTGACGGAGGAAGCAGAAACATGGGCAGCGGATGGTTCGCGACGCGTTGGCGAGCGAGGGTTCTTTCCGGTACCAAAAGGAGCGATTGAACTGTGACAGGCTTTTTATGGAGCGATGATGCGGACGCATTCTTTGGAGAAAAACCGAAAGCGAATCCCAGCAAAAGCAATCCGGCATCGAAGCCAACTGGCAAGACTCCGGCAAAGCCTCGACCGGGTACCAGTTCGGACGCACCACTCAGCGTAGCCCAACTCAACGCTTGGGTGAAAAGTGCGATCGAACAAACGGTCCCTACCTTCTGGTTGGCCGGTGAAATCGGAAACCTCAATCAATCGGCCTCCGGTCACGTTTACTTGACGATCAAAGATGCGACGAGTCAAGTTTCGGCTGTCCTTTGGCGATCGACCTTTGAACGTATTGGAATGGATCTTCGAGAAGGAATGGCGGTCTTAGTTCAAGGCCGAATCGAAGTCTACGGTCCGCGTGGTACCTATCAGGTGATCATTACTCGCATGGAGCAGCAGGGGCTCGGAGCGCTGCAGGCTGCGTTCCGACGACTTCACGCCAAACTTGAAAAAGAAGGCCTTTTCGCATCCGATCGCAAGAAAGCGTTGCCTGCTTTTCCAACTCGAATTGGATTTGTAACTAGTCCTAGCGGGGCAGCGATCCATGACTTCACACAAGTCCTCAAGCGGCGTTGGCCAGGTGCGAGCGTTTTGATCATCCCGTCCCGAGTTCAGGGTGACGGGGCTGCATTGGAGATTGCGGAGGGGATCCGTGTGGCTGCTCTGCTGAAACCTCCACTCGATGTATTAGTCGTTGGGAGAGGGGGCGGTTCACTGGAGGACCTCTGGTGCTTTAACGAAGAAGTCGTCGTGCGGGCAGTGGCTGCATGCCCGCTGCCAACGGTATCCGCCGTCGGCCATGAAATCGACGTTACGCTTTGCGATCTTGCCGCCGACGTCCGAGCCCTCACCCCTTCGGAAGCAGCCGAGAGGATAGTTCCAAGCCGTGATGAAGTGTTCGAAACACTTGCGGCGGTTCAACGTCGACTCGACACGCTGCTTCTCCATCGCTTAAGTCAAGCGGAGATGAAATTGCAATCGATAGTAAGCCGTCCTGTGCTGCAATTACCAGAACGATTGCTGGAAACGCCGACACAGTTATTAGATGATTTGCATGAATCGTTGGACAACACTGTCGATGGACTCATGCAGTCTCGAACGGAGCAGTTGGAAAGAGTATCGCAAGTTCTCGATGCGATCAGTCCGCTCAAGACACTTGCGCGTGGATACTCGGTCACCTTGAATGCGGAAAGCGACAAGGTGATCATGAGCGTTGAGCACGTGAAGCCAGGACAGTTCATTCGCACAAAGCTTTCCGACGGCGAATTCGTTAGCAAAATCGTTTAACCCCGATCGGTACACGATCGACACTCCTAATCAACACTGCCGATAATTCTATTTATCGAGCCCAGACGGGCTCCACTGCCGTTCGTTGGATTTCAACCAAGATCGGATTTCCTGAACATCCATCCCGCCGACGCGATCGTCAATGACTTTGCCATTCAAGAATAGGAAAGAGTGAGGTATCGAGCTGACTCCGTAGTGCCTAGATAGCTGAGGGTTCTCGTCGACATCCATTATTACCACTTTGACTTCGCCAGAGGACGAACTCTGTAGCCGGAACAACCAAGGCGAATCGCCTCCCAAAAAATGATTCCCGCCGAGCTGACACGCTATCCTCGTTGGCGTTGGACGTAGGCGAGGACGTCAGTCGGCGGAGCGACTGACCTACGCTACAACCCACTTAAGA
>JAYTVM010000335.1:0-4608 GCA_043743995.1 Pirellula sp.
CCCGCCTCCGGCGGGCAAAGCCTAGGAGAACGGGAGTTCGGACGCCCAATTGTATGTAGTACGCCAAAACGCATCCGTCGGGGACAAGCCCCGAACGGATGGGCTAACGATATGGTCTAAGTCTATTGTTGTTCGGAACAAAAGAGACTCGATATAAATCAGAAAGAAATGTCGAAACTGCTATTTGTCGCACAGCCCAGGCAGAGCCTGTAATACAGTGGGTTCCAAGGCAGAGCCTTAGAACCAGTTGGTGGCGATCGGCGAGAAGTGTCTTTTTATGTGCGTTTTGTACGGTTTTGTGGTTGGCGACAATATAAAAAATCGTGGCGACTCGGTTTGAACTGGTTTGATCGATCGATCTAAGGATCTAGCAGCCTGTTGCTATGATGGAATCAAACATTATTGGCCTGAGTGGATGTTTTTGGGGATTGGTTACCCGTGATTGACCGAGTGGCAACGAGAGTTTAATATCGTAATTCAAATACGCCTGTTGGACACTTTACTGTCTACCCTTTACTGTCTACCTTTTTACCGTTTTCCGTTGTTGGGGAATTCCTTCATGCCATTTGCAAAGTCTCGAAGTTTGTTTGGACTGCTCAACGCGCTCAGCAGTTTTTCCGTTTTCTTACCGAATGCCATTGGGGAATCTTCTCTCAACACTTTAACGAGGCCAGAGTCGCTCAGTGGATGGCAGCTTCTCTTCGATGGCAAATCAACGGACGGCTGGCGAAACTATAAAAAAGAAGGCGTCTCAGACGGATGGAAGGTCACGGATGGAGTTTTGATCCGAGACGGCAACAACGCTGGCGACATCGTGACGAAGAAGAAGTACAAGTATTTTGAACTTCTGTTGGAATACAAGATTTCCGAGGGGGGGAACAGTGGCTTGATGTTTCACGTCACCGAGGACAACCCAAACCCGTGGAATAGTGGACCCGAAATTCAGATTCAAGATAATGTCGCAGGACATGATCCACAGAAATCAGGTTGGCTTTACCAGTTGTATAAACCGACTGCACCAAGTTGGGTAAAAGAAGAAGGAACGCTCGATGCCACCAGGCCCGCAGGTGAGTGGAATCAGCTCTTTCTTCGCATTGATCCAAATCAGTGCGAGGTTTCGATGAACGGTGCACTTTACTATCGGTTTAAGCTTGGTGATAAAAAATGGAAAGAACTAGTCGCAGAAAGCAAGTTCGCCAAGTTCCCAGGCTTCGGCGCTGCTGGTGAAGGCCACATTTGTTTGCAGGACCACGGAAATCTAGTCTCTTTTCGGAATATCAAAGTTCGCGAACTTCCACAGGATCGTCCTGTCGCCCAGCCTATCGATGGCGTGCTTGCAACAAAAAGCTCGCTTGCTTTTCCAAAATTGAAGTGGCATGGCTGGCAGCCTATCGACGAAGATGGTAACGCCAACAAGCCGTTGCGAATCTTGGAATTGACGTACGCTAAGGGTGACTCCAAGCGATTGTTCATCATGGATCAGCGTGGCTGGATTTTTACTATTGAAAACAAGCCGGACGTCGAGCAGTCGAATCTGTTTCTTGACATTCAGAGCAAAGTGAATCGTTGGTTTGATCCAGGCGCAAACGAACAAGGGCTTCTCGGGTTGGCTTTGCATCCAAAGTTCATAGAAAATGGCCAACTTTTTGTTTGTTACACCAAACGCGAAAACAATCACTCTATTATTTCTCGATTTCGCGTTTCCAAAGACAATCCGAACAAAGCTGACCCAGAATCTGAGGAAGTCTTATTGGATGTTGACCAGCCTTACCAAAACCACAATGGAGGATCCATCGAGTTTGGTGCCGATGGATTCTTGTACGCAGGCTTTGGAGACGGTGGCGCTCGCAACGATCCAAATGCGAATGGGCAGAACCGAAGCCAACTGCTCGGTTCCATCATTCGAATCGACGTAGACACCAAATCAAAAGGATTGCCATACGGAATACCCGCTGACAATCCGTTTGTAGCTGTTAAAGATGCAAGGCCAGAGATCTTTGCGCACGGATTGCGCAATCCATGGAGAATTTCATTCGACAAGAAGACGGGACGCTTGTGGTGCGGCGATGTTGGACAAGAGTTATTCGAAGAGGTGAATGTCATTACCAAGGGTGGCAATTACGGATGGAGCAATCGCGAAGGTACTCATTCGTTTGGAAGTCGTCCAGACGTAGTTGGCGTTTCGACTCCAATTGATCCGGTTTGGGAATATGATCACACAGCCGGTAAGTCGATCACTGGCGGTCGCGTATACAATTCAGACAGAATTCCGCTGCTCAAAGGAAAATACATTTACGCCGACTATGTTAGCGGTAGCATTTGGGCACTCACCTACGATTCCTCGGCCGGCAAAGCTATTCGCAATGAGCAGGTGATCGACAAAGGAATTCCGGTGCTCGCATTTGGTGAAGATCAAAATGGCGAAGTTTACTATCTACGTGATAGCGCACGGGGCGAAAGCATCTATCGTTTTGAAAAAAGCGAATAGCATAGCTTAGATGCGGACCACAATTGAACGTTTTTCCAGGCGTTATTAGATTCGCCGAGCCAAGTTGGAGACTCCTTCTCCACTTGGTATGCGGCAGTTGGTGGGGTGGTATTTGCTTTTACGCTTTGGTCGTGGTTCCAATCGGGACCGAAGCGATAGGAAGCGTAGAACAAGGTTTTATCACACAGCAGGTGAGTCGAATCCATAACGCACTTACGGTTGTATTTCTTGTTTGTTTAGCGATTGAGTCGCTTCGGTTGAAAAATGCCTCGATCGGAATTTTGACGACGTTGCTCGGGAGCATCTGTAAATCCGTCTCTGATTTTTCAGTGTTTTCATTAGGCTGAAGTGGTGGGAATGACTTCGTCGGGTTTGATCGTCTCAAGCTTTGGTAATGATAGCTTTTGATTGGCCTTCATTTGTTGTTTGGCAATCAGGCGACTCTCGTCCCATCGTTCGCTGAGTACAGTTGCTCGAAGCATCAGCATTTCTTCCGCCCGCTCAATCCTCCAGAAGATACCATTGCCCTTCATCCTCAGGTTCACCACGCGTCGGATCGCGCTTTCGATTGCCCCGCTACCAAGCGGTAATCCCATCAGTGAATACATTCCGTAATTCATGTGATCTTGCTGTCCATGGTGGCGAATGTAGTTTATGACGCGAAGGCACTCCTTCTGGTCCCCTGTCAGTTCCGTTGCCCTTTGAGTCTGCGCTTGCGGATATCGGTCGCGGTAGTCGGCTTCAAGTCGATTCGCAACTTCTTCCCAACCAGAATCACGTAACTTCGTTCTGAGTTCACGATAGACGTCGCGTCGTTCCTTGGCCTCTGGGTAAAGGATGGCGAGTGCTTTGTTCAAGTTCTCGCACGCATGATACACGTCCAAAATTCGATAGATGGCTACCGTGTCTGGGATCTTGGCCAACTTCAAGATCGTATCAATTCGGTCCCATATCCATTTGGCTCCATCTGAATTGAAACAGATCGATTTGGCTTTCGCTGCGCCCAATCGATGAAGGTGCATCGCTACAATCATCTGAATGTTCTCCGCGTCACCAAATGTACCATCGATCGTTGCGAGTACACTCTTGTCCTTTCGGCCTTCCGAATCATGTACATAGATCGTAATCACTTTGGGTTCGCGCCAAAGCGCTTCAAAGATCGCACGTCTGCGAGCTTCTTTCGAGCGTCCTAGGCTTGGCTTGCCCGTCGCTTCGGACTGTGTTTTTCCAAAGTTCTCAACAGGACATAGCTCTTCTAGCAGGCTTCTAATTCTCGTGCGAGCACCGTCAATTTGTACCGAGATAGTTTTGCCCTCGAGTTCGTCACCGGACGCCAATTCTCCTGATTGTAGCAACTCCACGTTTCGCTCTCGAACGGTGAGCAACTCTCTAGCCGCTTGGCTGGAGATTCTGTCAACGACGCTATCGTCGAGTTTGATTCCATCGCGTTGGAGTTCCTTAGTTGCCTGTGCAAGTGGCATCATGGCCGTAGCGCGAGCAACCTTGGAAACCAACGCAGGAGAGTCTCCGCCGGAGAATCCAAATTGAGCCAGTTCGATGTCGATTCCAGGAACCTCTTGATCGTCGCCCGGCTTGCGAATGGGCGCGCAATAGCGAGTCGTTGCGAAACAAGTAAATCCGTTTGCCATTCGAATTTGGATCTGCCGATCCTCACCGGATTTTAGCGGGACGGCATATTCCTTTCGCACGTCTTCACAGCGAGCTTGGTAGTCTGGTTGCTTCATGCAATCCGCAATGAGTCCGGAGAGGAAAAGCCCTGCCCCGCGAGCAAAGAGTTCTAAGACCTGGCCTTCAATGACTTCGAACTGCATAGGATCAACGTTGAGCTCTAGTTGAATCCGCGTCGTTTCTAAAGACATCTCCGTGAAGAACCGTGCAAACATTTGACTAGCATCGCTAACTGTTATTCCATCTCGCTTACCCACGTTTAACACTCCCATGATCCCCTCCTTGTTTGCCAGCAGACACACTCAACGCTGTAACAAACATAGAACAGAGTGCCTCAGTGTACAAAAACAAATCCCAAAAAGGAAAATGCTAGCGATCAAGAACTCAATGCTGCCATTTAAAGTCACGAGACGGATTTACAGATGCTCCCA
>JAYTVM010000336.1:0-16804 GCA_043743995.1 Pirellula sp.
CTTGCTGTAGCTGTCCGCTAAGCGGCAAATGCCCCGTGCGTTTCGCGTGTGGATGGATGATTGTAACCATCCATGCTAAGCCGCTTAGGATCAGTCAAAGACGAAAACAACAAGAGACAGACGACTTCAAGAACAAGTACCGAAAACGTAGCGGTATCGAATCGACCAACAGTCTGCTGAAGCGTGTAACTGGACTTGGTCGGCTTCGTGTTCGAGGAAAAGCGTCTGTCTTCCAATCACTTCTACTCAAAGTAGCCGGTTGGAACATCCCACGGGCTGCAAGTTCAAAGAAATTGATGGCCAGCTTGAGAGGGATTTTTGCCGCCCTAACTTGGCTCTTGAATCGGATTACAAACCAAGCAGAATGCATGCATTGCACTACTTACGGTGAGTTAAACAAAGCGATCTGCCTCACGCCAAGAAAATGCCATTTTGTCAATGAAAATGCTTGCTAATCGATGACTTTTGTCGGCTGTGTCCAAGAAATGCAGATCCATTGCGAAGTGCTACTTGTCCGATAGAACAAGATGCTTCCTTACGGCAAAAAAAAAGGGGTCAGGTCTATTTAGGGCAAAAAAAGGGGTCATAGGGCAAAAAAAGGGGTCAGGTCTATTTATCAAAAAAGAGACCTGACCCCTTTTCGTTCAACGCAAGCTTACACATCGTGCTATAATAGGTTCTCGCCTAGTCGAAACAACCGCTTAATGGAGCATATTGGTACGATGCTAACCTTTATTGGAAAAGTTCTCGCAGACTTGTAATGGAGTGACGCGTCGCGACTTTTTGCAGGCCGGGACATTAGGAGCGATCGGACAGCAGCAATCTCTTTATCGGTCAGCGGTTCATTGACGCGTCTAATCCAGTTCGAAAGCCTGGGAAGTGGCCACGCCGAAAGCAATTTTGGGTCGGGGTCCGGTTGCGAAACCCAGCGATACAGAGAGCGCGATTGGCTTCATCGGCGCGCTTAGGTCTTGCCATCAAAACTGGCTAACGTGAGCAATTTCCGCTGACACCTTTGTTGCTGACCCAATTATTTGCACGTTTGCTATACCATTAGACGTTTTGGCGTTAGCCACGGTTTTCCATGCAACAACAGCGGCTATGGCCGTTCGGCTGATTCAAAGTATCGCTTGCCATTTGGAGGATAAATGTGATTGCTTACTTCTCTTATCCCAGGAAACTTCGATCCAACCTTTGCCTGCTCTCAACGCTTTTGCAGTTTGTGCTGGTTTCAGTCTGTTTCGGACAAGACCGTTCAACGTCGGAATTGTCAGGGCTAGTAAACCTAAGGGTGGGTGAAGACGTACCTAGCTTTTTGCCGTGGCATGTAACTGGCCCGCACACTGGGAGGGCCGCTTGTCCACTATGTGTCTACTCTCAACGACCAAGTGCTGCAATTTGGACGAATACGCTTGGACTTGCGGATTCCGTAGAGATCGCGTCCGACCTGGATAGCGTAATCGAAGGACTTCTCCCGCAAAAATCGATTGGATATGTGGTTCTCATTCCCGAGGTGGGTATGAATCGACGCGAAGCGGAGAATTCCATGCAAGCTGCGTTTGCCAAAACTTCACTGAAGCATGTTTTCCTGACTGTGGCCGACCAACGAGGTAATGCGGAGGATTTAGCCGGGTACTCAGTAGTAACCAAAGCGACCGCTGCAACTTCGACGATTGTATATGTGAACAGGAGGGCAACTGAGGTCTACCAGAATCGAGGTCAAGACGCCAATTCCTCTCGGCAACTCATCGCGACCATCAAAAGACTCTTCGACAACGAAGAGCCCTACCGAGAGATCGGGGTGGCAATGTGCAGCAGTGATGAGCCTGGAGAACCCCTTGAGTTCTATGGAAGGGTATTGGACGAGAAAGGTTTACCGCTCGCTAAGGCATCGGTCATTGCTTACAACACCGATACGAGTGGGCACTACGCGCCGCGAGGCAGCGAGAATCGCACGCCACGAATTCGCGGAGTTGCCATCACCAACGAGGATGGCTGGTATCGCTTCAAGACGATCAAGCCGGGGTACTATCCCGACGCAGACGATCCCCAGCATATTCATTTGCACATCGATGCAGCGGTGCACTTTCACACCTATCGAACGCTCTGGTTCGAGGGGGACCCCAAAATTACCAAAACAAAGCGAGACTCGCTAGACGCGGAAACGGTCATTGTCCCGTTGCGCAGAAAAGATGACGGGGTTTGGACGGTTCGGTATGATGTCAAACTGGAGGGGAGTTGACGTCCAGGAACTCTCGTTTGCAATCCGTAAGATATCAAACCAGTTCAATTTGAAAGCCCGCATACGCGTCCACTCGCGAGGCTGTCCACAAGCGAAGCGGTCACTGCGAGTCTGCGACGTACTCGGCGAGCCTGGTTTGCAATTCTGCGGTCAGCTTTTCATCCTTGGCTTCAATCGCCAAAACGATGGCTTGTTTTTGGATCTCGATGGCTTTCAGCAATTCACCTTGAAGAAACAAGACTCGCGCGTACGTGTCGAGGACTCCAGGGTCTTTGCTTTCGGTAAGCTTCACGGCGAGACTGATAGCGCGACTCGCAAGACCAAGATCGCGATTTTTGGTACTGCTTTCAGGCATGACAATCCGCCATGCGATGGAGTTTAGTCCTTCGGCGGAGTCGCGGTGCGACTCGAACCATGCCTGTCCAACGCGTGCTGCCTTTTCGTCCAGGCCGAGACTTGCCAGTGCGACGTAGCGAAGCTGTTTGTATGGGTCCTTTGCGAGTGCTTCGACGCTAAGCGGTTCGCCACCCGACTCAGCATCCATGGCCTCAAGTGCCCTATTCCATCGTTTCGCGATCATGTGCTCGAAGATCTCGACGGTTGCTACCTGCCGCTCACGTAGTTCGATGAACTTTTTCCTTTCCTCGTCCATGTTCCATGAACCATCGAGTACCGAAGCGATAATGCGTCCCAACTCTTTCGATTCACCGATGTGCGCTATTTTCCCTTCCTTGTTGATGACGTACACACACGGAAACGTGTGCTGAAGGGAAGCTTCAACGTACAGCTTTTTGGTCGCGTTCCCTTTGTCCCAAGCCATTGGATATTGAATCACTTTTCCAACTTTGGACGCAACGATTTTCTCAACGGCTTCGAGAGGATTGTTGGGATCCAAGCTGGAAATGCCAATGATCGTAACGCCGTCATGCTTATGTTGATGCTGAATAGCGGACAAGTGCGGCATCTCTGCAATGCATGGCCCGCACCATGAAGCCCAGAACGCCAAAACATACACTTGACCTAGTTCGAAGCTGGCTACCTCGGGACCATGAAGCCATCGATCGATCACGAGCTGCGGGGCCAGATCGCCAACGCAAAGAGTTAGCGCAACGCGGCTTGGCGGGCTGCTCGGCTTCGATTCCTGAGCCGCAGTTTGAGAAACGCATGTGAGAGACAGGCTCAATACGATTGAGCACAACCAACGTGTCCGAATGCGTTCCTTGCTTTGACCAAATTTGCAACGTAACGAATTCATCAATAGGTTCTCTCGGGGTTCGATTTTCGGCTGAAGTCAATGAAACGGAACAGCGGGCGTCCGATCTACTCGGCAAGCAACTGCTCAATTCGTTCTCGGCGGTCTCCTTTGTCTGCTTTTACAGTTCTTAAGATCCCTTTCTTGTCCACGAGGAATTGTGTTGGCCAACTTGAAATGCCCCAAGACTGAGCATAACCAGCATTTTGACCTTGGCCATCGTAGAAGTTAGGCCATGGAATCTTCTTGTCCGACACATAGTCTGCCAGCAGCTTCTTGCCTTGATCGCCCGGAACGTCTCCACTAATTCCAACGATCTCAAAACCTCGGGGTTTGAGTTCTTCGTACAACTTGAGCATTTCGGTTTCGATATCGATTCGGCACGGCCCGCACCAAGCGGCCCAAAAATCAACCAATACAACTCTGCCCCGAAGGTCTCCCATGTTCACCTTCTGACCGGTAGCGAAATCATTAAACTCAAGTTCAAAGGGTTTCCCAATGGAATCTAGTTGCCGTTGTCTCCCTTTTGCGCCTTTACCCAAATTGTGCTCAGGATAGTACTCAGCCAAGAGTGAGATCGCCTCGCGTTCGTGTTCCGAGTCAGTAACCAACTGGGAGTACTGGTAAAACAAATAAACTCCAGTCTCGGTTTTCGGATACTCTCGTTGAAAATTCGTGCAAGCGGACTTTGCTCTTGTCAAAAAAGGAAGAGCCTTTGGGTCTGCGGCGCTGATCTTACTCGTCATCATGAGTCGGAATGGTCTCAACAATGACTCTTTCGATTCAAACTCGCGGGCAAGTACTCGGTGTTCCGCCAATGGCTTTCCCCTGAGGAATGCCTCAATGTCGTCACGAATCACGTCGAGTTGGGCCATGCTCGGCACTCTTCGATGTCCAAAGAAATCTTCCCACCTCGAGCGCAGCAGCTTCGTGGTCCTTTCGTGCGTTGGATACCGGTCATAGAATTCCAAAATCAACTTGCCGCGTTTGTTGGCCAATTCGTAACAGTCTTCGACCCACTTTTGTACATCGGTATTCGCGTCCATGGGCTTTTCTTGAATTGCATCGATGGCTTTGAGGTAGTCGGATTCGGGATCGCCGCTCTTTATCGATTCAGCAACGTCTGATGCAATCAAGTTCGCGGGAGTTGCCGTCTTCTTTTCGCGAATTTTTACGATCGGAACGATTCGATTCTCAAGCGACAGCTTCAGGCCCATTTTCTTATGGAGATCTTCGCGAAGCACTTTTCGGTCGTTTACGTCATAAGTCAATCGAACGTCGAAGCGGTGACCAATTCCGGTTTCATCGACTACAGGCTTTGCTTCGAAGTTTTCGATGGTTGCGACCAATTGCGTCATTTCGATTCCAATTGCATTTATATTGCCTCGCCCTAAGCTCATACCACCAATCACTTCTGAGGCTGGTAATCCAATAGCTGGATCATGGGTGAGCACCCATACCTCTTTTTCAGTCGGCACCAATTCAACTTCAATGGGAGCCACCATAATGGCTGACTGGAGGATGGTTGCACCAAGTTCGCTCTCGCGCCCGGGTGGTACCCATATAGAAACACGATAACGTTGTTTCAACCAGCGATCGGGAAGGGCGAATTCAACACGTGCATGCGTTACATCGAAGGCACTCTGCACTAGCCCAACAATGAAAATTCCGTCTGCGGTAAAGCGTCTCCCGCCACGTGGTCGGAACTGTCCCCCACCTTGACAGTCGGCCGACTTGACAATCACTTGGTAGTCGGGTTCAGGATCACCGTTCTTCATCGATTTCGCCATGTCCCACTGGATGTCAGCGCCCGGCCCGCTCTTACTTGGCAAGTCAATCGACTCGCCTCGCTGGACGCTATCGAGCACCGTTGCGGTCAGGTTCTCGGGGAGTGTCACCGCAACGATTTTCCCAGTGGGACTAACGACGACACAATGCGGAATGGTAACTGCGTCAAAAAGATCGAACATGCTCTGTCCATCGACTCGAAAAAAGGAAATCGACGGACAGGACTTCATTACCTTTTCCTGTTTGTTTGCACTTTCCTCATTGAGCGCAATCACGACTGTGTCCTCGCGCCCCTTGCAAAGGCTCTCCATCTTGCGAAGCGAACCGACGCATGGACCGCACCAAGTAGCCCAGAACTCCAACACGACCGTTTTGCCTTGAAGCTGTTCCCAACTCGGCATTTTGCGGCCAGGCTCGCTCAGACACTCCGACGCGATCAGTAGAGGTGGTCGCTCTCCAATCTTCAGCGCGTCGTTGGCTCGGGAGAGAGTGGAGGCCGCAACAAGAATCAAGACGCTGACCAAACTGGAAATGGGACTACGGCTCATATCGCTCGCTCCTCGAATCGTGCATTTGAAACAGGGCAGATTGTAAGGTCGGTTACTGACGAACTGGAAACACGGGGGATACTTTGTTTACTTGAGTCGGCACGCCAGCGGCAGGGACTGAATAACTCTGGATAACTTGCGGTCTCCACTCCATCGAGGACGGATTGCCCCAAGTTGATGGAAAGCCAAGCCCTTTCGTTTCGTTCTCCATCAACTGCATCCGAAGCTCGATCAATTTGGATTTGGATTCTTGCCTTGCGGTCAATTGAACACGTAGATCCTCAAGTTGTTTCTCGATGACCTTCAGTTGTTGTCGGCGATCGTTGAGATCCAATTCAAACTTGAGATCCAGTTCTTCTGTGAGGACCTGCCGCGCTAGTGCTTTGTCGGAGTCACTGCTTTTGGATGATTGGAGTGTCTCCATCGCTTTTCCAATTTCCTTCAAATGAACTCGACCCGCTTCTCTTTCTGCTTCGGTTGCATCCTGGCTCGAAACTGCAACTAGCTTTTTGGTGCTTTGGTCGCGAAGAATGAGTTGTGAATGGGCACGCGATGGTTGATTGGTTGCGTATCGTGTAACAGGATACGTAGCAACGGGGTAGGAACGCGTTTCGTAAAAATCCCGGTAGGTTTCGAAAAGATTCCCGTCCTTGCGACCGATTTTCTCTTGATCGGTCGATTCACCTGACGGCGAAACAACGATAGGATTCGGGTCCGCCGACTTAGCTTCTTCGGTCGGTTTTTGCTGGGTTGGTTGCTGCGCCACTAAAAGGGACGCAGCGAAACCGCAAGCAAGGAGCACACTTGGGATTGCAAAAGACTTGCGCATAAGGATCTCCGATTCACGATTGAAAGGACTTGGTAAGGACTCAAAAACATTAACGACTGGCGGGTTTTTGTGGCCGAGTTTCGTCCGGCCTCAGTTGATTCAGGTGGTTACGGATGGATTCCATTTCGTAAAGAAACAGATCTTGATGTTGAGCATTCGATCCATCGAGGACCGGCGACTTCCATTGCGATTCAATCCAAGCGGCAGACTTGAATGTGCTCGTTGCTTGCTCGGTCCATTCTTGTGCTTGCTTTGATGCAATAGAGTCCTGTTCCAGCAAGTTACGCCATTCCTTGACAGTCAATTCGGGCTTGGACACGCTTTCGGCAGACGCCTCAGTTACCCTAGCTAACTCTGCTTCATCGATTGCGTTTTTGGTTTGCAATGGCCTAAACAGAAATACCGACCAAGCGACCATCGCTACGCTTAGCGTCAAAACCGTCGCAAGGCAAATTTTCTTCCAGAGAGATGCGATACGGTTCGTCGAGTTCCTGAAGTCAGAATCGACTAGCGACAAGCAACCCCCTTCCAACAACGCAAGCAAACGCTTCAGTTGTTGTTCTACTTCGCTCGCGTCCGCGAAGCGGTCTTGCGGCTGCTTGCTAAGCAATCGATCTACGAGCCGCGCAACCTCCCAGGGTACTTGGCCATTCAATTGTTCGAGGGGACGATGAGGCGAGTGGCAAATGCGATTGAGAATTGCCATGGCACCATCGGCTCTGAACGGTGGGTGGCCGGTCAGCATAAAGTACATAACGCTTCCTAACCCGAACAAGTCGCTTCGGAAGTCTATCTTGTCGCCGATAGCCTGCTCTGGAGACATGTAATGTGGAGTCCCGGCGATAACCCCGGTGCGAGTTAGTGAAGCATCGTCGAGGGTTCTCGCCAAGCCGAAATCGCTTAGGACCACGCGCTCCACACTCTCCTCAAGCAGCATGTTTGCGGGCTTGACATCGCGGTGCACGAGCCCTTGAGCGTGAGCGGCAGCAAGTCCTGATGCAGCCTGCTGAGCGACTCGGAGCGTGTCTGAGATCGAAAGTGGCCCACGCGATTCGACCCTCGACTGCAACGAGGGTCCGCTCACAAATTGCATGACCAAGTAAGGCAATTCCGCTTCCGACTGGACATCATAGATCGGAATAACATGAGGGTGAACCACCGCTGCGGTCGCTCTTGCCTCGCGTGCAAAGCGTAGTCGAGCCGCCGAATTGCTCGCGAGAGCTGGCAGCATGACTTTGATCGCTACCACCCGATGTAGTTCTGAATCGTATCCTTTGAGGACAACGCCCATTCCTCCGTGCCCAACGATTCGTTCGACATCGTATCGTCCCATTCGGCCCAAGAGCTCTGGGTGCGCACCGGGCGACAGGTAAGCAGATAGCGACGAAAGGATTGGCGATTTATCAAACGAATCAGGCTCAGTCTCAGGCTCAGTCTCGCCGTGTCGCAAACACACGGATTTGGTTTCTATCAACTCCGAAGCCAACGGCAACTCGGAGGTCATCCATGTCTGTTTTGCAACGGGCCACCATGACACTGGCTCGTCAGTCCAATTCAACAACTGAGCTTGGCACTGGGCGCAAGTGTCCACATGTTGCGAAAGCAACTTAAACGCCTCGCTTTGATCATCCCCGCGAACGAGTAGTTGCAATGAGTCTTGATTACAATGCATCGTTCTTCTCCCAAACTTGAATCAATTCGCGAAGTCGATGCGTGACACGACTGCGAGCAATGTATACGGATCCGACGGTCATCGCCAAGCTACTTGCGACAGCGGTGGCATCCTCATCGAGAATCGCGGTTCGCCAAAATGCTTCCCAGGTTTTCTCATGGCAAGACTCTCGCACTTGGGCTGCCGCAACGCGAAAAACTTCTCGACGAAAGGAATCGATCTCTTCTTCTCTGGGGTCGATCTTGGGAAGAGCATGTAGCATCAACAAGTCGGTGGATCGTCCGCTGGCGATATCGAGTCTTTTCTTGGAGATCATGGTAAGCCACTGGTACTTGGCGATACGAAAGAGCCAGGTGCGAAAGGTCCCTTTTTGAGGGTCCGGAACCCAGCGCTCGATGGAGCGGGCGACGCCGAGCATGACATTTTGGACTAGCTCCAACGCATCCGCATCCTGCATCCCCCGTTGTTTGGCGAACCGATAGATCATCGGTTCGTAGAGTCTTGCAAACTCCGACCAAGCTTCCGAATCGGAACGCGTTGGCAGTCGCAGGATGAGGCTTGGGTTCGTTTCGTGACTCAACGACATAGGATTCACGGTCCATTGGGTTGTTATCTAGTGCGAATCGGATGCATTCTTTGCTTTTGGAAGCATCGGCTGCAAGCGATCTACTTCAATACTCTAGTCGAACGAGCGTTTCTTTCACCGCCTGCAATATTTCGCCCGAATCGCATATTTTCGACCAAAAATGCGCAAATCGAAGAGTGGAGAAGCTTCGAGTGACGGTTTATTGAAATCAGCCACGATAAAAAAGCTCCATCAAGGGGTTGCTGAAGACAGACCAGACGGGCGTCACTATGCGTGCGGCTGGGGTATCGAAACCATCCCAGGGTTAGTAGTGATGCACACTCACAACGGTTCTAATGGAACCATGCGATCCCAACTTTCACTGTTCCCCAAAGCGAATCTGGTGGTTGTGTCATTTGTCAACTCAGGTGGCCAGAGCGATCCATCACCACCTCTGCAAGCGATCTTGGCCGCAGCGAAGAAGTACGCAAATCAACCGTAACGATCGGCGACGTACCGATCGATAAGGCTTGAAACATGTCGAAAGCCTTGAAACTGGCCAAGCAGAAAGTAGTTTCGGAATCTGCTCCGATTTTTGCAACCATCTCCACGGGGAACCCATTGCCATTTCTAACTTGATCAATCAAGCCCGCTCTTAACTTGCTTGTTGCCAGGAATTCCCCGCTCCGATTCCTAAAAGCGGAGTTTCTTACAGTTTTTCTGAGCCGATCCTGCGTTCGCTTACGCATTGATTATCGGAACAAATCAATCATTGCGATGTGGCGAGACTACTGCCGAGTACGGTTCCGAGTCTTGGGTAACACAATCGGCCGCTCGACTGCAACTGAAGCACACCTTACGCCCAAAAGGGCGTCCTAAAAAGACGCTGCCCTCTACTAAACCAAAACAATGAGCTGCGTCCCCTTGTTTCGTCAAGAGGCAATTCCGAACGAGCTTGTTAAATGCTTGGTACGAGAGACTGAAGGCAACGCGACAGGTGTCCAAATTCCATCTATTCGAATTGAACAAAATCGTTTCAAATGCTTACGGCGCGTTTTTTCAGGCATCGCTAATAATTTGAGTTTTCCTTTGTTTCTCTCGAGACAACAGATATTTTTTACCCATGAAGCTTCCCGTTGTTTTGCTCATCCTATGCTGCATCGTCGGTGGCTATGCTGTTTATGCATATGGCTTTTTGGCACCAGGTACGACAGTCGCGCCTGCGATGAAACGAACGTATGACGCATATACCGTCCGAATAGCAACCCACGTTTTTTCTTCAGTGGTCGCTTTAGTATTGGGTCCGTTCCAATTCATGGAATCAATAAGAGCCAAACGGCGTCTACATCGATCGATTGGCTACGTCTACTTCTGTGGCGTCTTCGTGGGCGGGGTATCGGGGCTTGCTATGTCACTGGTCGCGCATGGCGGATTCGCTTCGCGTTTGGGATTTGCGATGGGCGCAATCGTGTGGCTTTTCACTGCGGTTCAAGCCTTGCGCGCGGCAAGTCAACGTCGATTCGATGGGCATCAAGTCTGGGCAATTCGCTGCTTTGCGATGACCTTTGGAGCGGTGACGCTCCGGCTCTATCTTGGATTATTCTTTACGTCTGGACTGCACTTCGAAACTTTCTATCCCGCTCTGGCCTGGATCAGCTGGGTTCCAAATTTGCTGTTCGCAGAGTGGTTTCTTGTTTCTCGCGTTCCTCAGAAATTAGTTCCGACAAAGGATTAGGCGACTATTCGGAGTTCGAAACAAAGGTGTCAGGAGAGTTCGAAACAAAGTTGTCAAACCCAGGTTGCGTTTCCAAAAGGGCTTCCACGCTTCAGACTCCGAGGGACAACAGCAATCTCTTTATCGGTCAGCGGTTCATTGACGGGTCTAATCCAGTTCGGAAGGCCGGGAAGCGGCTACGCCGAAAGCAATTTTGAAACGCCCTTGGTAGACATGCCCTTCCCTAACTGAAGCACACCTTACGCCCAAAAGGGCGTCCTAAAAACGTCCCCTTATTTCGTCTCCTAGAAGAAACATATGAAATCACAGGAAATGCTAACCGTTACAAAGTTCCCTCGGTCCAACGCATACCATCCAGAGTGGGTGTTGGGGAGCGCGAGTGGTGGCGCCAATTCGTTATGGCTCACGGAATGGCTTACGACCGTTTTTGATCTCAAACCCGACATGAAGGTGTTGGATTTGGGGTGCGGACGCGCGTCTTCCTCTGTCTTCCTCGCGAGAGAATTTTCTTCAATAGTGTGGGCCACCGACTTATGGTTTAGCCCATCGGAGAACGTTCAACGGATTCGCGATGCGGGCGTTGAGCAGCGGGTCTTTCCCATACACTCTGACGCACGAAGATTGCCGTTCGCCGCAGAGTTCTTTGATGCCATTGTATCGATCGATGCATTCCCATACTTTGGAACCGATGATCACTACTTGGGCTACTTGGCAAGGTTCGTAAAGCCTGGCGGCATCATCGCAATCGCCTTAGCAGGCTTTGTGGAGGAACTCGATGACGATGTGCCAGCGCATCTCTCAGAATGGGTAATGGCTGAACCGTCGTTGCGGAGTATGCACTCGGCGGGTTGGTGGCGTAGACATTGGGAAAAGTCCGGTATTGTCGACGTAGAGCTCTCCGATTCTATGCCTGATGGTTGGCAGCTTTGGCTCGAGTGGCTCAAGGTCCTGGCACCTGACAATCAACTGGAAATCGGATCCGTCGAAGCGGATAGCGGACGCAATCTAACCTACAATCGCATAGTCGCTCGTCGGCGACTCGATGTGCGTTTAGAGGAACCACTATTTTCTATTCCAGTAAACTATGTTCAAAAACCATTGCTTCGAGGTGAAGCATAGCTACGCAAATCTCATCGATGCAACGACGGAGCCACAACTTCCCGTTGGGTTTACCCGGATGAAATCCGAGGGAAGGCCAATTCCATTGCACTGAAAGCTGTACGACCTCCAAGGCCAAGTGGTGCCTTGAATCTCCTCAATTCCATGCCACCCACGGTTTGTGTTTACCAGTAAACGTATTGTAGGAATCGTTCGCGATCTGGAGGGCTTAGCGCTTCGATGTCTGGAACGACATAGCGATTTTCCTCTGTGTCCATTAGCAGTTTGCCTTTCTCACCATAGTCGATGGCCTGGCTCTGAGTCCATCGCATCGAAAACATCTCGCGACCCAAATTGGTGACCACGTCGAACTCAAGAAATCCAAGTCTAAGTTTCACTTGTGTCACTTGTTGAATTTCACGAAGCATGTAACGCCGACGAAGCATGGAGTTCAAGATTCCTTGTTGCTCTTCCGACCATTCCTTCATATCGGAGATCATGCCGATTTCTTCATCTTCGCCATGATCCTTCCAGCGGCGCAGACTCAGGTAGCGATAGGGTTGCGTGGCAGTGAAACAAAAAAGGAAACAAAAAAGGACAAAAACAAAAAAGGACAGGCACAGCAATTGACGGGCATGGTGTATGTATTGTTCCCAATAGGTGCCAGGCACCTATTTGTATTGAATAAATCAATGAATCGGTCGCCATCAATAGGTGCCTGGCACCTATTGATGATCAATAGGTGCCTGGCACCTATTGATGGCACCTATCGATGGAAGGATTGATTAGTAGATCTGATCCAGGGAGCCGCCGATTAGTGAACCCTTGAGGAAATTGGGCTGTCGAATTATCATTCTTCACCCCAACGAAGGTCGCAGCCCAAATGAAGGCATCGCTTTTCCATTTTCCTACATCCATAACCCCTAGATAATCCATGCGGCACTTACTTTCCGCCGTTGTTCAAAACGTTCCAGGTGTACTCGCCCATATTTCAGGGATGCTCGCCTCGCGCGGATACAACATCGACTCTCTGGCTGTTGGTGAAACCGAGAACAAGAACCTTTCCCGCATGACGTTCGTCGTGATGGGGGACGATCGCGTTTTGGAGCAAGTCCGAAAGCAATTAGAAAAAATCGTTACGGTAGTCGCGGTTCAGGATATTAGCTCGCGCGATTACGTGGAACGCGATCTGATGTTGATCAAAGTAGGTGCCGCCACCGGGAGCAGACGCACGGAAATTCGCGAACTTGTCGACATTTTTCGCGGGCGAGTGGTTGATGTTGGTTCCGAAGAACTGATGATCGAGATCTCTGGCCGCGAAAGTAAAATCCAAGCCTTCATCGAAAGAATGCGCCCCTACAACATTCTCGAATTGGTACGGACTGGTCGAATCGCGATGGTTCGCGGTAGCAACCCAAATGAACTCGACGAATTGACCGACGCCGAACATAGGAGTGAATAGTCGCTCATTCAATTCTAAAATCAATAAAAAGTTGGGGTTAGGCAAATCCCAGGTTTGAAGCCAACACTCCATTCCATTCCGTGCCAATTCTCACAGCGAAAACCGCTACCTCCCAACCCCCAATCTGAAAACCGATTTCTCCATGGCAGCCACAATCTATTACGACAACGACGCAGATCTTTCCCACTTGAAGGACAAGACGATCGCCATCTTGGGCTACGGGTCACAAGGACATGCACAAGCACAGAATCTGCGAGACAGCGGTTGTAAAGTAATTATCGGCCAGCGTCCCGGCGGCAAAAACTACGATTTGGCCGTCAGTCACGGTTTCCAACCGATGGAAATCGATGAAGCGACCAAGAAGGCTGACCTAGTCAATTTGCTATTGCCCGACGAAGTCCAAGGAGACCTTTACCGCACCCACATCCGACCCAACTTGGTTCCTGGCAACGTGCTCATGTGTTCGCACGGTTTCAATATCCACTTCGGCCAAATCGAACCCCCAAAGGGAGTCGATACCCTTTTGGTTGCTCCGAAGGGGCCCGGCCACTTGGTCCGCAGCGAATACACCAAAGGGGGCGGTGTTCCTTGCCTTATCGCTCTCGGTACCGGTGCAAGTGAAATGACCAAGAAGCTAGGACTGGCCTATGCAAAGGGAATCGGCGGGACTAGAGGCGGCGTGATCGAAACCTCCATTGCCGAAGAAACCGAAACCGACTTGTTCGGCGAGCAAGTGGTTTTGTGCGGCGGAGTAAGCGAACTGGTCAAGGCAGGTTTTGAGACGCTTGTCGAAGCAGGCTACCAACCGGAAATGGCTTATTTCGAGTGCATGCATGAACTCAAGCTCATCGTCGATTTGCTCTATCAAGGTGGTTTGAACTACATGCGCTATAGCATTTCGAACACTGCTGAATTTGGTGACTACACACGCGGTCCACGCATCATTACCGCCGAAACTAAGCTTGAGATGAAGAAGATTCTAAAAGAAATCCAGACAGGCAAGTTTGCACGCGAATGGATTCTCGAAAACAAAGCTGGTGCACCGGCCTTCAAGGCTTCGCGCCGACTCGAGCGACAACATCAAATCGAAAAAGTTGGCCATCAGCTTCGCAGTTTGATGAAGTGGATCGATGCCAAAGTCGTCGACTAATCGACTAATATGGCTCGCAGGTCCCACCGAGAAAACTCGAAAATCAGCATGGCGGATACCGTCGTACAACATTTTGAACAAATCGTCGCACTCCATTCGATTCCTGTACGCCCACTTGTAGTACGCCAAAACGCATCCGTCGGGGTCAAGCCCCGAACGGATGAGCTAGCGATATTGTTTAACTCTATTGTTGGTACAATTTGGTCGTCTGTCGTTGTTGTGCTTCGAAAAGTTTTTCTAGTTGGACCTTTGTCATGCTTACCCACGAATCGCTTATTTCGCACTCTGCCGCGAGCGCGACCCTCACAACCTTCGCGAAGCCAAAGGCGTCTCGAATAAGCTATTCAATTCTTATTCTCATTCTGTCATTGACGTCCTCGCTTGCATTTTCGCAAACGAGCGATCCGAGCATTCCAGTTTCAGAACTGCAAACCGAAACTTGGTTTGGCTGGTATGAGACGCCAAATCAGCAATTGAGAACCATTTTGCGTGTTCAACGCGACAAGGAAGGGAAAGCAACCTCGGGTTTCCTCGTCAACCCCGATGAAACGGCCAAAGAACTTCCGCTCAGCAAGTTTCAGATCCACTCGGATGGTGCTTGGCTCTTTACCGTCGAAAATCCAATCGATGTCAAGAATTCAGCCACCTACGCTGGCAAGCAATCCGCCGCCGATCAAGTCGTCGGTAACTTTGAGCAAAACGGCATCAAAGTACCGCTGACGATGCGAAGAGTTGATTCGCTACCGTTGGGGACACGTGAAAATTTGGGGGCTGATTCCGTATGGCGTGGAACACTCGATATGAAATTTCGCAAGATGGATTATCGCATTCGTGTTTATTCCAAACCGCCATATGCAACCGCCGAAGCGCCGAGGTTGC
This sequence comes from Pirellula sp., assembly GCA_043743995.1. GTDB lineage: Bacteria > Planctomycetota > Planctomycetia > Pirellulales > Pirellulaceae > JBKCUI01. Next base: position 15,221 of record JAYTVM010000336.1, read on the forward strand.
TCTTTGACTCGTTGTCAGAAAAAGCCATTGGCATCCCAACCGAAGTCAGTCTTGACGAAAATGGCATGACGACGTTCGAAATGAAATCCGCTGAGTTCAAATTCTTGGCCAAGTTGAATGAAGACGGCAACGAATTGGAGGGTCGATTTATTCGAGGTCCTCTTCAACTACCCCTGATAATGAAACTACAGACCGACGCTCCGCCAAGCAAAAAGATGCCCACCGATTCCGCTGCCGAGAAGCCAGCGTTGCCCAGAGTCCTTGAGGAGGGGAGCCCTTTGCTTCAGAAAGGTGCGACGCCAGTCCCGCCATCAAACAGAGAGTTTGTTGCATCGGCATTTTTTACGGAAAGCCCATTTGAGGTGCGCTACGGAGGAATCAAGGCAAAGGAAAAGGAAAAAGAAAAAGAAATGGACGTCTCGAAAAAGGGGATCAAGCTTTCTGGCACCGTCACTTTACCGAAGGTTTTGGACAATTCGAATCGCAGGAAATTCCCAGCTGTGATCATGCTCACCGGTAGCGGTCCACAAGATCGGGACGAGACCATCGGACGTCACAAGCCGTTCCAAGCGATTGCACATTTTCTTGCGGAAAACGGCATCGCCTCGCTTCGCTTCGATGATCGCGGCGTTGACGAAAGTACCGGAGACTTTTTGAATTCCACTTCAGAAGATTTCGCCAAAGATGCAATTGCAGTTTGGAAACACGCCAAAACCATTCCTGAAATAGACCCCTTAAAAATTGGGATGCTTGGACATGGTGAAGGGGCACTGGTGGGCCCAATGGCGGCTGTGTGGGAACCGGGAATCGCTTTCTTAATCCTGCTTGCTCCACCGGGTGTTGCAGGCTCGCAAATTCTCAAATCCCAGATCGACCGCATTTCCGAACTGCAAGGCATGAGCGAAGCTGATCGAAAAGCCACATTGGCGTTACAAGGGAAATTACAAGACATCGCAACTGGCTATTTTACCGATGAAACGACCATGCGTCGCGATATCCAAAATGCGATCAAACAGAATTGGGACAGTCTCAAGTCGATTGCTCAATCGCAAAATCCAAACGTTGATCTTGATCAGGTTCGGAAAGATCTAACCTACCAAATCGAAGGTCAATTTCAGCAACTGCGGATGCCATGGTTTCGGTTTTTCCTGACTTTCGACCCAACACCCAATTGGATGATGCTCCGATGCCCTACACTAGCAATTTGGGGTAGCAACGATGTACAAGTGCTGCCCGAGATGAATCGCGCAAAAATCCTGCGGGCAATAGGACGCAATCAGAATCTAGAGGCCCAGTTAGAAATCCTACCGAACCTCAACCATTTGCTGCAGACGAGCAAAACGGGACTTCCTGAAGAATTCGAGGAGATCGAAGAAACGATATCTCCGTCTGCTCTTCGCGCGATCCGAATCTGGGCGGAGGAACAAGGTCTCATCGAGCGATAGGAAAGTTTGTCGCCTTTCGCTCCGCAAAAGTGCGTTCGCAAGGCGCACTTTCGCAGAGCGAAAGGCGAGTGCGCCTTTAAAGGCGATTGATTTGCTGGGTGGAAGTCCTAGTCAGGGTAACGTTACCGCCCTGTATCCG
>JAYTVM010000337.1:0-16762 GCA_043743995.1 Pirellula sp.
ATGCCGGTTTGGTCTCCAAGCCGATTATGCAATCGCTCAGTCCGCTTACCATTGACGAACTCAAGGATGACATAGGTGCTTGTTGTCATACTGGGGGCAGTCGTGCGAGCGACAAAGGATTCTTGCCAATGAGTGTTGCGAACTATCTAGAGCTATTGGACTGGACCGCACGCGAGTTGCGAGCGGACAAGCGTGGTGCGACGCCGGAGAGCGCAGCACCGATTTTCGAGCGTCTGGGAATTGATGCGGAAATTTGGTGTGAGCTGACGAGGGACTTTGGCAAGTTGTTTGCTACGGTGGCGGGCAAGCCGAAAGTGATCGAGTCGACTCGGAGCCGTCACCGCCATCAGCGTTACAAGATACGCAATCGAGCGAAAGAGCTGCTATCGAGTTAGGGGAAAGGCACCGGCTCGAAACAACTCATCTAAATTTTTGACAACGACCAATATTCGTTTCAAATTCGTCTGCGAAGAGCATGCCGAAACGCATCCGCTTTTGGTTCCTGGGGGGGTTTGTGGTCGGAAATTCTTGCAGGCAGCCAATTTCATTTACCGATTAACTCTGGGGAGGGAATTGCAGCGGGATAATTAGTGTGTGTCCCCATGATGCCCCCACCAATCCTCGTCTCACGTCCTTTGCGGTCGAACTCGAGATCGCCACGTAAGAAGTTTGCACAACTTGGGTTTGTCTCCGCAACTACACCAAGAAAAGTGTGGACCCCAGATGGCGGTGTGGGTTGCCCGAGCTTACCTCCTCCATCTCGCACTAACTGACACAAATTGTTACCACTACCGTTTCTAACAAACGACGATGTGTTAGAATCGCATGGCGGTCTGGCGGCTAGATCACAACCTTCTGCGGGCCAACAGGCACTGAAACTAGGTCTTAATCTGCGGAGTCATTGCTCCAAATTCTTATCTGCAAAACTTGATCCATGGTTCGCCAACCCTTAATGATCGGTAAATGCAATGTGCTTGACATCGAGGAAGGCTTTTTACGATCGCACGAGCACCATATGGCCTATGTCAATTTTTTCGTCTTGCAGTTCTTTGATAACGCCTTTAGGCTACCTTCGCTTCTGATGCGGGGGACATGTGTCCCCACACTGGTCGTTTTTGTAGCGTTTGCTTCGACTGCACAGTCTGATGAACCGCCTCCCCCAATGGCGGAAGCCTTCCTGCACAAGGGAAACTTCGCGGAAGGAATACGCGAACTCCAAGGTCACCTTGCTCAGAACCCCACAGACGACGAGGCCAGGTTCGGTTTGGCATGCCTTCAGTATTTTCATGCCTTCGAAACGTTTGGGCATGCCCTCTATCAACATGGGGCATTATCACTCGATGGGACGTTTCCCGCGTTGCACTTCGTCGTTCCCCCAAACGGTGATCCACTTCCAATGAATATTCCGAAACTTCGAAACATAGTCAACGATTTCCGAATTGAATTAGCACGGATGGACGAGACGCTTGCTAGCATTCGTAACGACAAAGTAAAGCTTCGCCTTCGAATGGCTCAAGTCCGATTCGATTTTACAGGAAACGGCAGAGCCCCAATTTTGCTTGGCGACTCTATTTTCAATAGGCTGCCGCATGGAGTGAAAGTTTTAAACAAAAATCCTGACCTGCGAATCCACTTCGATCGTAGCGACGTCGATTTCTTGAGAGCCTACTGCCACTTATTTGCTGCCGTGATCGACGTGATCCACAGTGTCGATGCACCGCATCTGTGGGACCAAGTTGGAGTCCAAGTGTTTCCAGCCTGGGTGGCTTCGGACAAGAAAGCTATCGAGGAGATCACCATCGCAGACCCCCGCAGAATTCAAAACATGCGTCTCCATCTCGTTTCAGTATGCAAGCTCCTGCGAGAATCTATCAAATTTGCGAGATGGGAACGTGATTTCGACTTCGAATGGTTTCCGAGTTTAGGTCGCCCCAATGTCTTCGGATATTCGATTTCAAAAGAGAAAGTCGTCATATACAATGAAGCAATACTAGAAATTGAAGGAGTTCTTCGAGGCGATATCTTGATTCCTCTCGACCTGCTGTCACTAGTCATCCAGATAGACCGCCTCCCCAACTTCCATAAGATCAAGACGAAGTCGTTGAGCGTTCAAAAACTGCTCGACTCGGTTCCCCCAGATCTACTTATGATTTCGGCAAGCGATCGCTGGAATCGGGAAGGTATACCCGAGCAGTACTTCGAAGAATCTTCGAAAAAGCCCTCTTTGAAATGGGACCGAATCCAAAACGGATTCTCTTTTCTGTTGGAGATGTTTAGAGGCGATTGAGCATTTTCCATCTATTGCGAATCGCTGCTAGATCCATCAGGAGAATAGGCCTTCGATGTTCGGCGGGAACGATTCACCCGACATGGAGCATCGCATCACTTCCATGAGCGCACTGCCAGCATTCGAATCGAGGTAGCCGTTTCCAACACTGATTAACCAAAGATCAATTTACGTTGGACAAAATCCGAGACTTTGTCGGAATAGAGTAGGTAGTGTTTGAACCTGCGTTGCTTAATCAGAACACGTCGTCGACCAACCGAGCTTAGACAGCAACTAGATTTCCATTTCAGCATTCGAACCGAGGCATTTTCTACTTGTTTTTAGGGTTTTCGCCGCTTCTGAAGCTCCTTGAAACTAACGCGATCATTGCGTTTGGCGCTACGACCTCCGTCAGTCCGAAACAAAACGCCAGCTGCTTCGACGCTCCCAGCGCGGCACCAACTAAGCAGTCGAGCCCGTGATTGTCGGGTTGGTCGGGTTTCGACTTCCATTTATCAACAGTGCGGCCGCGGCCTTCCGTTTTGATGTAGTATTATGCGGTTAACTGCTCAGCGAGCATGCGGTGCGGCTCGGGATTGTTGCTTCGGTAGCAGGGTCTAACATCATTTCAGCTTCGTCGAACACGACTGGACCTGAGCCCTTTGCTCTTACGTATTACGTAAGCGTCAGTTGCAAATCTGGTTTACCGTCCCCGTCCCGGTCGCCAAGGATAGACTCGAGTTCGTTTAATGGATCCCAATAGTATCCGTCCAGCGACACGTCATGCACCTCGATGTGATAGTCACCGGTGCCTGGTAGCTTGTACCAAGCGGTGGTACCGGTACCCGCAGCGCTTGTCGTGCCCACAAAGTTCCGGACATTCGTACCGTTTGAATCGTAAATCGAGATGACGACTACGACGCCGGCGACTGGTGTGTCGGAGTCCTCCGATGCACGATTGAAATTGGAGTCATGTCGCACGTCGATGTTAAGGCGTATTTCGGTGCTCGGACCCTTTAACCGCTCCTCCATCCCAAAGCCGCGTACATAAATTGCATTCTCCGGCGCAGTCTCATCATCGATGTTTGCGAGCAACACGTCAGCGGCGTTGAGGCCGTTGTACTTTAGGTCAGCGCTGATTGCTGGTGCCGTGAAAATCCAGTAGGACACGGTACCGTCAGGATCCAGGTCATTCTCACCAATGACACTGACCGTCTGCGGTGTATTCCAGTTATTGGGCGTAAAAATCAACCACGGTGCGACGGTTTTTCCCTCCAACGGTTTTTCGGAAGTCAGGTTAATGGTAACGTCTGCGGTTGGTTGCGAATCGAGGACTACCCTGAATTCCGCGGTCCCGCCGAGCTCGGTTGTGAACATTTTTCCCGGTGATGAAAACGTGGGTGCTGTTAAAATCGAGATCCCTGCCGCCGGAGATGAGGAGCCGCCGCCCGGCTTCCCCTTAGATTGGGCTGAGGCGATGGAGGGGACGACGAACAGTAACAGGGCGACTGCTGCGAGGGTCCAGTTCGATCTGCGCGGAGATGAGGGCTTCTGGTGGACTAGCAACATTGTCTCTGCGAGTGCTTTAAACCGCAGCCAGTATCCATTTCGCCTGGCACTGAAAAGCGATCGGTGTGCCTCATGTGAATGTTTGTAAGCGTTTCTGATTCTCGAAAACATGTTCAGATCCTTGTTATGGTAAAAGTGAGTAAGTATTAATCGCTGGCGCCTCGGCTTTGCAATATGAGCGCGCGGCACTAGCCGTTTTGAGTCGGTTAGGTCGTGTATCGCGATCCCAGTTTCAATCTAGACTTGTGGACTTATTCGCTGAGTTATCGCGCTTGTATGGCTCGAACGATCGGCAATCTAGGATGTGGTTAGCGAACGTTAAGGCTAAGGGATAATTTCCGGGATTAGTACATACGCGGCATTGGTACTAAATGCGCTATAATGGCCGATTAACACTCCGAATCCGGTTGTTTGATCTCGGTCGCTCATGCCCCAGACTCGTACTCCAGGTATTAATGACCAACGATCCGCGTCGGCGACCGAGCTAAACACAACCATCGCGCCCAAATTCAGGTAGCCCCAATCGACGGGATGATCAGCGTGGCGAAGCCACCGCACTCTCGAAATCTCATTGAAACCAACCACGTCGCCAACAAGGTTCAATCCAACGGCAGAGTTTACCAGCGTGGTGTATCCATCATCCAGACTCCCCTGCCAAACATAGTTCATACTTACGGTTGTGCTTCCAGGTGTCATGCTTCCGGGTATCATGATTCCGGGTTTATATCGATAGGAGCCGTTGTTTCCTTTTTGCTGGAAGATCGCCTCGTTGACAGTGATTTGGCCGTCATTCGATAATCCATTGCTTTCGATTGGGCCTCGTACATTTACTGGAAGCACAGCCTGGTATTCTTTCCCACCAACAAAGTCAAACCAAAACATTTTGTCTCCCACGTTTACGGTCCCGAGTCTCGCGTTTGACACTTTCATCGCATTCCAATAAGGGTATGGGGAACCGAATGAAGTAAATGTCGGCGTTGCAGATGGGAACAGTCCCGGGTTGTAGGCGAATGCTAAACCAACGCCAAAGTCGTCCCAACTGATGCCAACGATGTCACCGGAATCGTTGATCTTACTGAAGTGGCTGTCCATTGGTCCGGAAGCATCAACGGGTGCCGTTATTTCGTAGGTGTATTCTGTTGCGGGTGCTATGGGTGGAAAGATCAGGAGGCACTGGGAAAAACCCAAAATGTCCTGGACCTTTCCCACGATTGCGCCGCCGTTATTGATCCCAACAAATGATGTGCTCACCCATGGCGCCGGCAGCGAAGGGATCATGTCCTTTGCTGTTAGCAGCGTGTTTGTGACTGCGTTGTAGTAATAGCCGACTCGGAACCCGCCGACATCGTTATATGCTCCGACTGCCTCACGGACGTCGTTTACATCGTGCACAACATGATCGGACGCATTAGTTGGCAGGGGTATGAACTCGACGCGGTATCGCACCTTCATGTCCGCAGGTAGCGGCGGAGGTGAGGAGCCACCACCGCCTTTTTTTTGAGCAGCGGCAAAACTGGAGAGGACCAGAACGCCGCACAGAGACGCACAGGCTGTGAGCCAAGCTGTCGTTCGTTTATTTAGAAACATGACGCAAATCCTAATTTAGGAGTGTTGATCTGCATGGTAAAATAAAAGCGACTAACGGGCGTGCAGATCGTGCGACCGAGAGTCGTTGGGGGCCGGTGAGGAATGTGTTTGGCAATGCAGCCTCACCGGCCTGTTTTCTTCGGTTCTCAAGGTTCTTTCGTTGGCAGCGTTACCTCTGAGCCGGACGGGACGGACCGGCTTTGGTTTAGGGACTGAATGGCTCCCTCGCGCTTTTCAGAATAAGTTGAATTTTCGGGATCAAGTTCGATGGCTTTGGTGTATTCCGTGATCGCCTGGTCAAGTTGGCCAAGGCGAAAATAGGTATCTCCTAGAAGGCCGATGGTCGAAGCATCTTTTGGATTTAGCTCGATTGCTTTGCAAAAGTCCGCCACCGCGTTTTGATCCTGTTGCAGGGCGTAATAGGAAATTCCACGCGAGCGCCATCGCACCACGCTGGTGGAGTCGGGTTCCAACTGAATGGCGGAAGTAAGATATTCGATCGCTTTCACGTGATCGCCTTCCAATTGATACCACTGAGCAGCTTCCACCACAGCTTTGGCATCACTTGTGTCAGCTAGACGGCAGTAATCGGCGATGAGTTTTTTTCGAACGTGTTCGCTGAGGCCCAACAAAAGCTCCGCTTCCTCGCGGAAGCGATTTTGATCCGCATCATTCTTGCGGTTGACCGCCATCCAAACCGCACCTTCGACGTACCGTTGGCGTGCGACGTCTTGATTGCCAAGTTGCGAATGGGACATGGCCAAAAACATACGATGTTCGCGATCGCCTCCATCGATCATGTCGTCCGCTTTTTCCAAGGCCTCGACTGACTCGACCCATTGATCTGCGTAATACAATGCGACACCAAGTCTGTTCCACATATCGGCAGGCGACTTAATGAGCATGACGCCACCGCCCAACTCTGCCCACGCTTCATTCAGACGCAGTTGGGTCTCCGGATGGTTCGGTTCAAGCTCGAAAGCAAGTCGGGCAAGTTCCAACGCTTTCTGCGGATTTCGGTTAATTTGTTTGTCATTCGTAGCTAAGTTCCACGACCACAACCAATACAAAATCTGCAAATTCTTTTTCGTCACGAGGGTAGGCCCATGCTCGTCGCCGAGGTCGCGACTTTGAATATTCACCGTTTCGCGAAATAACTTCTCTGCCTTTTCGTATCGCTCTTGAGATGCAAGGTCGCCGGCAAGAGCACCCATGCGTTCGACAGTCTTGGGGTCTTCTTTGCCAAGCACGCGCTGGCTCAGATCCAGTTGCTTCCGTAGCAGCTCGAGAGCTTCGTCCATGCATCCCTGTTGCTTCAACGCCCACTCAAGATTGCCGATTGCTTGAATCACCCGAACGTGCTCTTCACCATGCACCCTTTTGTTAATGTTTACAATGTCACGATACACGCTCGTTGCCTCGTCATATTGTTTGAGATCGCCCAGGCCTCGCGCAAGGTTTTGCATCGTGCGCAGTGCAACTGGGCTCTCGTCACCAAGTTTTCGACGTTGGATTTCTAGGGCAGCTTTGAAGTAGCCTACCGACTCAGCGGGACGGCCTTGCATGCCATAGAGCACACCCAGATTGGTGCGATCGGCCACCGTCCAATAGTGTTCTCCACCCAGAAGGCTAGTTTTCAGTTGAAGTGATTCTTTCAGCAACTTTTCAGCCTCAGCATAGTCTCCCTGCCGGAGGTGGAGAGCTGCTAGATTGCCCAGGACCATTGCCTTGCCGGTAGGATTCGCAATCTTGTCGTAGATTTCCATTGCCTCACGAAACGCATCAGCCGCCTCGGGATACTTATGAAGTTGTTGCCAAACCAATGCCAGATTGACCAATTTGGGCGCTATATGTTTTTCGTTCGGGGCAGGAGCGAGCCGTTCCACAGCCAAAACCTCACTTAGAATTTTCGCGGCTTCGTCGTATCGACCCTGCTGGCCTATGACTGTTGCCAGGCTCGCCAAGCTGTCAAGCGTCGCTCGAGCGTCACCACCCAGAATTGATCGTTGCCGCTCGTTCGCGGATCGCAGCATTGTCTCGGCTTCCTCGAGACGACCGACTCGAAACATTGTCCAGCCAACCGCACACATACTTCCTAAAGTGTCCGGGGCGTCTACGCCGATCTCTTGTTTTCGGAGCGTCCATGAACGTTGGGCCAATTCAAGTGCTACGTTGTGCACTCCTAACGACTCATAAGTTTGCGAGAGCGTAAGGAGAATTGCTGATTCGATAAGAGGCTGACCCTTGAACCGCTCGCCCACCCGTTCCGCGGCGCGATCAACCACATCACGCAATTTAATGTCGGGATCCGATGCAATGCCGATGTTGGGGTCAGCTTGTCTCAACAGATCTTGATTGACAAAGCTGTTGATCGCTTTGGTCGTATCGGCTTCCGATTCCGCGCGTTTCATTTCTCGATTCGCGCGTTCCGCTTCGGCTTTTGCGAATTTTGTCTGCTGTTGCGCCTTTTGCGTCTGTGCCTCGGCTATTTCTTCGGCTTCGAGCGCTCGCAACATCTGCCAGGTCGTCCCCACAATGCCTGCCAGCAGGACGACTGCAAGCATGGCCGCGGTCGTAATTGCTACCTTGTGGCGTCGAGCATACTTCCTGAAGCGATAGACCGTCGATGGCGGACAAGCCTGGACTGCGTCACCGTCCAGATACCGCTCGACGTCTGTCGCCAGCGCGCTTGCGGATTCGTACCGCCGTTCACGATTCTTTTCCAGAGTCTTCATGGTGATCCAGTCAAGTTCGCCACTTATGGAACTAACGAATTTCCGTGGATCAATGTGACGATGGGAGGCGACGGTGGAGAGTCTTTGCGCCTGCATTGTGCTAGCCATGGCACTCGGCCGTGGCGGATCATCTTCGCGGATGATACGACGCATCTCATCGAAGTTGGCTTGCTTCAGGGTTGCTCGATCGAAAGGAGTGACGCCAGTTAACAGTTCATACAAGAGGACGCCCAGGGAATAAACATCGCTCCGAGTGTCGATGTCTACGATTCCCATCTCCGTTTGCTCAGGGCTCATATACAGCGGTGTACCGATCATCTGGGAAAACTGCGTATAGACCGTTTGCTCCGTTAGTTTCTGACCTACCGCCTTGGCCACACCGAAGTCGATGACTTTGGGAATTGCTTGGCCATCGATTTGAGCGACCAGGACATTGGAAGGTTTAAGATCGCGATGAATGATCCCTTTTTGATGCGCGTGGTGAACGGCACGACAAACTTTTGCAAATATCTGCAATCGCTGGCGGGCTGAGAGTCGCCTTTCATCGCAATAGTCTGTGATGGGCAGGCCATGAACGAGCTCCATCACAAAGTACGGCTGTCCACTATCCGTGGCGCCGCCGTCCAGTACACTTGCAATGTTCGGATGGTTCATTATTGCCAGAGCCTGCCGCTCGGCCTCGAAGCGGGCCAAAACATCTCTAGTAGCCATGCCCGGCTTGATGATTTTGAGAGCTACTTTGCGGCGAACGGGCTTTTCCTGTTCCGCCAAGTAGACCACTCCCATGCCACCCTCTGCCAGCAGCTCGCGGAGTTTGTAGGGACCGATTTGATTGCCCATTTGCTGAATAACTGGCGACAGGTCGAGAGTGGCCGCCCCCTCCACCGCTGGGGTTTCGAGAAAGCTCGGTTGTTGATCGTACGCATCCAGCAGGATTTTCATTCGAGCGAGAATTGTTTGATCATCGCCACACACTTGTTGCAAATAGTCGGCGCGGGCTCCTAGCGATGCTATTCTGCAGGCCACTTTGAAAATGGCTGCTTCGTCAAGGACTGGGATGGTCATGGAATCTCCTCGCTTTGGAACTCTCTCTGTTAAGCAATGCGAGTTTGGCCCCAACGCTCCCCGATAGAAAATCCGAATTTTCTAAAATTCTTCGGTTTTCAACGCAGCGGGGGTGCCACCCGACATCTCGACTCTGAGCCAAGTTTTGGCATAGGCCCAATCCAAGTCGGCGGTTGAATCCGCAATACCCAGCGCCAAAGCAGCCTGTTTGCAGGTTAAGCCGGCAAAGAATCGGAGTTTGATGAGATCCGCCTGTCGTGGGGCCATTGCCTCTAGTTTTTCAAGCGCTTCATTGAGGGCAAGCAAGTCAATCTGTTGATGTTCAACCCCAAGATCGGCAGCGGACAACTCCACACGCTGCAGACCCGCACCGTGCTTAGGTCGGTCTTTGCGTCGGGCGTCGTCGACGAGAATGCGCCGCATGGCTTCTGCAGCAGCTGCGAAGAAGTGGCCGCGTGAATCCCAATGCTTAGCTTGATTGACATCAACCAGTCGCATGTAGGCCTCATGCACGAGAGAAGTCGCTTGCAGCGTGTGGTCAGGCCGTTCATTAGCCATTCGGGCTGCCGCCAGTCTGCGCAGCTCCTCGTAAACTAGCGGCAATAGCTCTTCCGCCGCGGATGAATCGCCGGATTCGATGTTGGAAAGGATTTGGGTAACGTCAGGCATACGAACAGTGTAAACGTTATCCACTCGTCAGACGGTCAATCCAATGGAGAGGCAACGCGGAAATGGCCAGAAAGTCGCTTTTACCCACGATCATTGTTGTTGAGGACTATGTTGGTTTGAAAGGCGCAGCCTTACTGTAACCGCCATGAAAGCGGAGCTCAAACGATTCGGTTCGCTACAAAAATGCAGGGATGTCGGGTTCGAGAACTATTCCTGGCCAGCCAGTTCGAATTTAGCGAAATTCAGAACTCGTACCATAGCCGCGTTGCTCACTCAGGACTAACCGTCGACTAACCGTCGAATGGCACGTAGTTAAGTCGTAAGTGTTTGTTGGGTAATGGTATATACAAAAAGGGCCTCGCTTGTGTAGACGAGTTGTGTCAGCAAATCTTCTACGGCAAGGAGGCCCATAATGCAAAGTTCTAACCAAGGACGGTTTCGACAACAAGTTCGATTCCTACAACGACAGTTTCTACAAGATGGTGAGCTAGCGTTCACGGACGTATTGACTAGCGAAATGATCGCTCAGGCCTTACAAATCCTAGGCAAATGGAAGGATCGCATCTATTCTCCGTTGGTCACGTTGTGGGTCTTCTTGAGCCAGGTGCTCAGTCAAGATCACTCATGTCGTGCGGCCGTGGCGCGATTGATCGCACATCGCGTTTCGCGTGGTGAACGTTCGTGCTCTGCGGAAACGGGCGCCTACTGTCAGGCGCGCAAGCGACTGCCCGAAGAGTTCATCTCGAAAGTGGCTCGCCAAGTGGGATCTGCGTTGGAGGACAACGCCAAGAAGCAATGGCTTTGGAAAGGGCGTCGTGTCCTTGCCTATGATGGCTCGACGGTGTCGATGCCCGATACCGCGGCTAACCAAGAAGCATATCCACAACCTCCTCAGCAAAAGCCAGGCGTTGGTTTTCTATTGGCACGCATCGCAGTGTTATTTTCACTGGCCTGTGGAGCTGTGATTGATCTAGGAATTTGTAGTTGCTCAGGCAAGGGAAATAGTGAACTTGGATTGCTTCACAAATTGTGGGGCGTGTTGCGCCGGGGAGATGTTCTGCTCGCTGACCGTTACATGTGCGCATGGTATGAAATCCACATGCTTCGAGAGCGGGGGATCGATTCCATCACGCGCATGCGCGTCCAACGCCAAGTCGACTTTCGGCGAGGCAAACGTTTGGGCAAAGGCGATCACATCGTTCAATGGAAGCGTCCTGCTATCATACGCGCGATTGATACGCAAACACGCAATTCCCTTCCTGAATTCCTCACGGTCCGAGAAACGCTGGTGCAAGTCGAGCAACCTGGCTTCCGCAGCCAAAGTATCATTCTAGTGACGACCATCCTCAGCGCCGAGGAAGTAACCGCAGACGACCTCGGAGAAGTATATCGCGCGCGATGGAATGCAGAACTTGATTTCAGGTCGTTGAAGCAAACGATGAAGATGGACATTTTGCGATGCAAAACACCGGAGTTAGTACGAAAGGAAATATGGGCACACATTCTGGCTTACAATCTCATCCGCACGATTATGGTTCAGGCCGCCAGTCAACACGACATGGAACCACGCTCGATCAGTTTCAAAGGAGCAATCCAAACACTTGAAGCATTCCAGCCTATAGTTGCCATCCAAGGCGAACGGAATTTAATACACCGACAGAAGCTTTATCAACAAATCCTCGATGCAATTGCGACTCATCGTGTAGCAGACCGACCTGATCGGTTTGAACCCCGTCTCAGAAAACGCAGACAGAAGAAATACGATCGAATGATGAAGCCAAGGAATGAAATCAAACTCGATATGCGGAAAGGAGTTAGCACTTAACTACGTGCCATTCGACTAACCGTCCTGAGTCACAAACCGGATTTCAGTTTCGATGCGTCGGTCGCACAAACCGACGCATCGAATTCTTTGGCGAAGTGCGATTTTAACATCCGCAAATCCGACCGTGGAAAATGCTGAGGGAAATACCTTCTTTATTGCGGGACAAAAACGCCCTGTTACGATTTATCGTTTCGTTTGTCGCGGAACGATTGAAGAACGTATCCTTGAACTTCATACAAGAAAACGCGATTTAGCAGACGGATTACTCGAAGGAACAGAGCTCACTGGGAAGTTGATCGCCGAAGAACTCATGCGATTGATCAGTCTATAGCATTTCGCTGGCCTGCAGCACGCATTCCTGAACCGTCAAATCATGTTCCAAGGAATACGCAACCGTGCTCTCTCCTCGAATCGCGGCCGCCAAGCCAATCAAATCGGTGTCGTATCGACCAGTCATCTTTGGAAGCTCGACAATTTGAGTGCCTTTGCGAAATGCGCCCCGAGGTTGATCCAAGGTGAGTGTGAGCTGCGGCGGCTCCAGGGGCTCAATCGAAATCGTACCCAGCGTTCCGCAAACGACGAATTGCCGTCGACGATTGCCATCGATTTCTATCACGCTACTTCGAATCGTGGCGGTGGCTTTTGGATATTGAAAGACGGCCAAGCAGTTGTCGTTGAGCTTGTCTAATTCAGGATGCGTCCTGCGATTCACCGGCACCAACGATTGAGGTTTGCCAAGCAAAGTAACCACCGCGTCAATCAAATGACAACCCAATTCAAACATGGCGCCACCTCGATATCGCTCTAGTTCCGCCCGTTCGTTCGACCCGATTTTTTTGCTCATGACACCGTGAATTTCAAAGATCTCCCCCAACCATCCTTGCTTGACCGCCTCAACCAAAAACTGAAACGCCGGGTTGCTGCGGAACATGTACCCTAGTTGAATGATCCGCCGTTTGTCCGCCGCGATTTGAGTGACTCTTCGAAAATGTTCAAGCGATGCACCAGCAGGTTTGTCTAAGTGAATATGCACGCCAGCCGAAAGGCATTTCTCCGCCACGTTGAGTAACTGGTCGATTTCGGTCTCGACGAAAACGAGTTGCAGTCCAGGCTGATTCAACAATTGCTCGACCGTCATCCACGACCTGTTTGCATAGGCGGTCGAGCCTTGCATCTTGTCGCGTTGGACTTGATCCTCTTCGACCACACCGACCAATTCGAAGTGTTCGCTGAGTTTTTTGATTGCCTCCATTTTTCCAGAAGCATGACCGTGTTTCGTACCGATCTGCCCAACGCGAATACGCGTTTGCGATTGCCCGATCGCCACTTGCTTGAGTTGTGTCGCGATGAACGAACCGGCTAAGAAAGGAGCTAGGCTCGCCAAAGAGTTTTTTCCAAAATCGCGACGGGAGATAGGTTTCATAACGATCACAAACAGGGGACAGCAGAGTTTTGCTTAACAGTCAGCCGAAGGCGTACTCGATACCATTTACGTACGCCTACGGCTAACGGTTAAACGAAATCTTTGCAAAATTGGGCTTCCTTGAACCGTACTGAGATTAATCCTCGCGTCTTGCTATCGCAAGAGCTTGAATCAAATATCGCAGCTCCTCCTCGACCTCTGCAGAATCGGAAACGGTCGAGGCGATATGCCCCTTTACGATCTCGCGAAATCGCTTCCGCCATCGATGTACGGTGACTTTAACGACCTCTATCGATACACCGAGTTTTGCGGCGACATCGGCATGCGATCGATCGATCGGATCGCCGCTAAGCGAACGCCACCCAATCTTTTATATCGAATGTCGGGACGGTTCGTGACTCTCTTGTTCACTTCGATACGGGCGATATCCAAGCATCTTGATTTTCCAAGGACCGTCGACTTTGTAGTCGATCCCGCGCCAAGTAAAACGGTTAAGGAATAAGCATTTTAAAAGCGCCCAGGTGTAGATCCACTGGGTTAGCCAGCCTATCCACAAGATGGTAAACCAGTTCGATTTATTCGGCCAGGAAACATCTTCACCGCGAGCGGATGCGATTGCGCACACGGCGTTTTCCATCCAAGGAAGAAGGCAAGTCTGGCCAACATGAAAAGCAAAAATCGCCAAAAACACGAGGCTTGCGCCGATCGGATTTCCTTGTAACAAGAGTGCCAGACCGCTTAGCAGGCCCCACAAAATCACCGCGGCTGAACTGATCCCGTGTCCGACAACCAGTATCCAAAACGGATGATAAAGCCTTGCCGAAAGCAATTGCCGTTTCACCCAACTTTGGAAGGAAGCAAGTGTGCAATTCTCGCGGTTGATCATCATGAGCGTTGGGACGAAGACGACCTTCTGGCCAATCGTCGCCAGTTGCGTTCGCACCAAGGTATCGTCTCCATAGGCATGCCTCCATCGATCTAAAATTCCGGATCGACGTATCGAATCCAGTTTGATAGCGAGTGTTCCCCCCCAAGCGATTTCATACCAGTACATTTGAACGATGGCAGCTGCGTTCCATAGATACCTCGTCAACGAACCGGGACTGCATTGGGCGGGCATGTACCAGCGGTTTCCGGTTGCTGCCCCAACATGCGTTGGGACTAGCGCCGTAGCCAACTCGCGCAGCCAGGTTCGGTGCGGTATCGTGTCTGCATCCAGCATGGCCATGAACTCCGTCGTATCCGATAGGCCTTCCACGGCTTGGACAAGGCTAGAGCACTTGAGGGTGCATGTCGACAGTGGCTGAGTTAGGATTTCGAGTCGAAAACGTTCGAAGGAACTCTCAGCAAGCGACTTGCGGAGAATTGGCATGGCCGCATCATCCGCATGATCGACTATGAAGCAAACGTCATAATTTGGGTAGTCCTGAGCCAGTAATCCATCCAGGCATCGCGACAAAAACGGATCGCCACCTCGCAAACACAACACGATCGTGGCTGGTGGACATGACACATCCTCAAGCAACGGTCGCCGCCATTTTCGCAAGCAATCAACAAATCCGGCGACCAAGAAGAACTGAATGAATGTTGACGCGACTAAGATACCGAAAAGTGCGACGTGCATCGTGCTCATGGTTCGCAGTTCTTGATGGTATTGCCGAGGAGTCTAGAAGGCCCGAACTCGATTGTCTTGTTCCTGGGTATCAAATGAAATTGCGCTCGACATGGGAAATAACTGTTCGATTGCATGAGCGTGTTTCGAGCCGATGGGGTTCGATACCAATTTCTTGAACTCGGTCACATTGAGTCGCAATACAGAATCCGCATCCTCATGCACTCCAGCCGTGCAAACCAAAGTATTATCAGGCATAAGTCCAAGCATCCATTGTCCTCCGCCTGGTCCGACTAAGTCGATAGCCAACCGGCTTTTGATCGTGCCGTAGCTTATGTCATCTGCCACTTGAAACTCTCGAAAGTAATCCGCCGCTTGCCAATGAATGGCAGGTGCCTCAATGCGTCGTTTGCCCCAACGATCCTGTTCACCGTACCGAATGTAAGTGTGCAGCATCGCTTCATCCAGGGCTGGACAGGGCATATCACCCGCAAATCTTTTCAGGTTGGTGCGGTCAAACGTGGGATCGGTACTTACGTAGTTGTTGTACATAGCCAAACCTGGCAACGAGGCAGCCTCTAATTCGTTGTACGTCGCGGGGTCAATCGGTTCGTACCCTACCCACTCAACTCCAGTTGAGTTAAAGAAGCTGTAGCCCGCGTCGATTAACTGTCGTGCTGTCAGACAGATGTCCGGAGCCAAATTGAAGGTGTGGCCGTGGGCTTCCGGTTTCAGATACAGATGCGTCATGACCTTGGAGACCCAATCCACAGGTATGATATTTCGGCGTTCATCACCTAGTAGAGGCATTCGCAACCGTGTCAATCGCACTCCGTCGGGACCTATTGGTTGACGCGGCGTCAGTAGCGCCATCAGGCGGAGGTAGAGATAGATTCCATGGTAGGTATTCGTGTATCCCGTTTGTGAGTCACCCGAGATGACCGCAGGGCGATAGACGGTTAGTTCATCGATAAAGTCTGCTTCTCGAACCAACACTTCGGCTCGCAGCTTGCTTTGTTCGTAGTCATTTCGGAAGGTCTGGCCGCAGTCGACTTCGGTCTCAAGGATGTTGCCTTGACGTAAACCACAAACATAAGCGGTGGATACGTAGTGCAACTTTCGCAGACCCGTCGCTCGACAAAGCTCCAACATGTGCTGTGTGCCGTCGAAGTTGGTATGCCATGGCTCGCCGGTACCATCTGCATGAAAGGTCAAGGAGGCGGCGCTGTGCATCATGGATTCGCAATGCCTAACCACCCAACGCTTGTCGTTGCCGCTGAGTCCAAGGCAGGGACGGCGTATGTCGCCTTCCAGCAAAACAGGCCGAGGCAGAGTTTTACCCGACTGGCGTTCCCAATATTGGAGGATGCCTTCCACTCGATCCGATGCGGAGTCTTTTTTTGATCCACGGACTAAGAGAGCAAGCCGTTGACCGCTTTCCAAGAGGTCTCGCATTAAGTAGCGACCGAGCAATCCAGTCGAACCCGTTAACAACAGATATCCCGTCACTTTTCACCTTTTTCACAAAACAACAACGCATAGTGCATTGCTGGCTTCTCAAAACCTGGGCTGGGTTTAATTAAGCCGGACTAATCTTGGACCGCGGACATTAGCCGCAATCGAAAAGTATTGCGTTTCCTTACGCGACTAGCTCCCACAGCACAGAAAAAAGTGCCATGCACGGAACGCCCCCAGATGGTAATCGGACAAGCCCCAATTTGGACAGTTCAAAATGGTTTTTTTGGGTTTAAGAAACCAATCCTTCGATTAGATGGCAAAGTGTACTGATTGAGAAAGCTTGGTATCGCTAGAGAGATGGTAAGTATCACGCGAGTAAATTCGGGGGCATTGAAATGCCGTCGGCATTACGCATTTAGCAAGCGGCATTTAGGATTTGGCGTTACTCTACGCGCAAAAAAAAACCCGACTTAGTTTGCACTAAGCCGGGCTTCTCTATTTTGAAATCTGGTGGTTGTCACAGTGGCCGTTTGACACAGCCAAAGCTAGATGA
>JAYTVM010000338.1:0-16743 GCA_043743995.1 Pirellula sp.
AAACTAGCAACCGTACTGGGGACCACTAAAAGCCAGTGATTCCAAAACAGCCTTCCAGCCACCCTGCGAAAATGGCTGGTTCTTAGTTGCGATTGATAGCGTTGCCGAAGAAAGCATAAAATCTGTTATCGACTCTATTCTTAGCTCGATGATCACAGTCATTGAATCGATCGAAGGAGCAATCAAGAAAGCCGGTGGTTTGAATAAACTTATCAATCCAGTCGAGTTCGGACGTCAAGTCGCTAAGACTCACGACATGGCAGCAAACGAAGTTGATTACAAAAGAAACGTGAGAACCGAAACGGCGAAGGCGAAAGAGGAGTTGTTAAACGAGTCAGATCCCAGAATGAAGGCAAAGATACAAAGACAGGTAGCGGCTGGATACAGCATCGACCAGCTCGCGGAAATGAAAGGAAAGGAAAGAGCGGTCTTAAAACTCACAGGATCAATGGATAAGACCAAAGAGATGTATGGTCGAGGCGACGAATCAGGCTCGTCGTTGTCTGATTCTGTCAAGAAAGCGCAAAAGGAACTAAAGTCACCATCTACACCCGGTCAATCGTTGGCTTCTGTGATCGAGAAAGCAAAGCTAGGCGGCAAAGCTGGCCAGCAAGCGTACGCGGCAATGAACCCGATGGGTAATGCGATCGCATCAGCGGATGCAGCAAAGGAGAAAGCTGGCGAAATTAAGCCAAAGGATCGCGGTGTAATCGGATGGCTAGATGACTTGCTAACAAAAGGAAATGCAGTAAGCAAGTCGATCGAAGAAACTGCGGCGGCAATCGAAGGCAAGAAGACTGAACAAGATAGGATTAAAAGTAAACTGGCGGATGACATCTCTTTGGCGAAAGACACAAGCGGCGGACTCGATCTAAAGCGAGACGTATCTGCTTACGCCCGGTACATGGACGAAAAAAAGAACAAGGGAGTTGAATTCACTTCATCCGAAAGGTTGAGTCAAAAAATGCAGCAAGCTTTCGATGATAACACCGAAGCTAAGCTTGCTCTCAAGGCTCAACAAGCGATCGAAAAAGCAACGAAGGAATCGAATGAAAAACTAAAAACTTTGGCAAAAGACATGGGGTCAGAATTGCGAGATCTTCTTGGATGGGGGGCTTAAGTTGCCCATGGGTCGCTTGGCAAACTCAAGCGACCACAATCGCTCTGAGGTCGCTCAGGGTCTTTGCATCATTCCGTCGCCCTCAGCGGCTAGTTGGATGAGGCAACGATTAGAGAATCAGGTGAACCAACCGATGCAGTACTCGAGTTCGGAAGATGCAATCGATGTTAGACAACGACAATGCGGCGAAGCTGCAATGGAAGCCCAGGAGGCAATTGCAAAGGCGACGTCTGAATCTAACGCCAAAATGAAAACACTAGCTGCTGACATCGCCAAGTTGGTTAATGGTGCTCTCGCATGGGGGGATTAGGTTTTTGGTGATTGGGAGAATGACGGGCCAGAATCAGTTTTTCCGTCAGACGGGGGGAGTTTCCCGATTTTTACCAAGAATTGAACTTGCTGTGTCCAAACGTGTCTCGATAGGGATTACATTTGACTGTTGGCCCACAATTCACAGCCTCCCCCGAGTTCAGATCATGTCGACGCATCGCCCAAAAAACACCGGTTTTCCATTTGAATTGGCCAAAGCAGTCCAGTCCTTTGGCGTTTTGTTTTCTTCCGAAAACGACCCAAAGGTAGCGTATTACAGGCTTTTGAAGCTGCTCTACATTGCTGATCGAGAATACCTAAAAGAAACTGGCAGGCCAATTGTCGGCGGAATAGACGTCGCCATGAGGAGGGGGCCTCTTAACAGCCAGACTTACGATCTGATAAAAGGCGAACATCAAGATTCCAAATTGTTCTTGAAGCACTTTTCTAAGGACGGGAAACGCCTTCTTGTCATGCAGGAAGATCCAGGTCGCGATGATTTGTCGCGAAGAGAAATTCGAAAGCTGGTTGAAGTGTCCGAAAGGTATAGAGACAAGGACGACGACGAACTAGGTGAATTGACCCACGAATTTCCAGAGTACACGGAAAATTACGTGTTGAATTCCTCTAGGCCGATTAGCCTGCAAAGCAAACTTCAAGCATTGGGAATGACCGATTCAAAGGACTCCATCGAAACGGACATAGAGGCTATCGTAGCCTGGAAGCAACTAATCGGATCGGCTAGCTAAATGGAGATTGGCGAAGTCTATCTGCCAGTAAATACGGCGATTGACGACCACCCGAGAGTTGTGATCTCCGATCCAGAACTGAACCCAAAGCAAGTCGTGTTAGTGAACTTCACTGGCTTTGATGGTGAGTATCGGGATCATTCGTGCGTACTGGAGGTTGGCGAATACGATTGGCTGACTAAGAAAACTTGCATTTCCTACAAGGATGCTTCTGTCGTCAGCGAATCGGAATTCGACGAGCTTTGTAATCGCGGATTGTTGCGTAAACTTCTCTCTGTCGATGATTCAGTTCTTGGCAAGATTCTCAAGGGAGCTGAGGCAACCGACGAGCTACCCAACAAATGCCGGCGTGTTCTCGCCTCGCAGAACCTGATAGACTGAAGTGAACATCGGCTAAAGTAAACAACCGCTCGGTTATTTACACTTTCGTCCAAATTCGAGGTTCCAACTCGCTTTAGTGCTTGCCATCTGTCAAGCATGGTTGATAATACTTGACGCATGGCAAGTAACACAGAAAGAGCGATCGAAATGACCAAAACAGTAGCATACATCGGAGACATTGAAAAGCAGTCGCGATTCCTTTGGCTTGCCAGTCTTAAAAACTGCCGTTCCGTCAATGACTTCGTTTGAGCCAATCGCGTAGCTCGCTTGCAAGATCGCTGCAAAGGGGCACGTTAGAGCCCAGGCGATTCTTTTCGTCCCTGGCGTGCAATTCAATGTTTGGCGTTTTGGCGTCGACGTGCCATTGTCCAAGTGTGATCGATCGCAGTTCGTTGCATCGCAGGCCTGTCAGGATGAAGACCTTGTAAACCAACGTGCGTTCATAACCTCGTTGTTCGAGTTCGTCCGCAAACGCGGCGTTGTCGTTCAATCGCTCTCTTGCTCCATCGCAACAGTGTTCCAGCGTCTCGAGCGAAAGCGCGTGGCCCGACCTGCTACGCGGTCTACGCAAGTTGGGGTCGCTACAATTTTGCCCCCTTACCCCTTTGCTAGCCGTTGCCAGTCCTTCGCTCTAGCCGTGGAATCGGTTTTTGCCAATTGTTGCCAGCGGTCGTTAGATTTTTGCTGGTAGTTGGTGCAACAAAGACCCATGTTTGCTCACTTGCGGAAGAAATGATTGATTTTTGGATAGTATCACCTATGATACTATCGGCGTCGATCGATTTCGCTTCGCAACTGCACTCGGAATGCAACGCAATGAAATGGATAACTCGCATTCCCACGCATTCCCACGCATGGAAACGATGGGAAACCATTTCCCAATAGCCTGATGACAACGATTTTGAATCATGTTGCTCGACAGTTTGGCGGGGGTTCGCTCGATGGCCCGGGTCGCGGTATTTGGATTGGTGCGGATGGAACCATGCATGTACTTTGAGATCCAAGATTCCCCGGTAGAAATCATTCGCATTGAAAGTGAACAACCATGAAAAATTCCCACGCTAAGTTGAGTTCAAAAACAGCTAGTTTTACGAATCGCTCTAAGGAATTCGAAGAATTCGTTTCGGCAATGGCCGCCCAGAAATTAACCTACACCGAACTTTGGAACATCGCGTTTGGAATTGGTGCTCGCTTCTCTCAGTTGTTCCCCGATACCAAGGATCGAGATAAGTATTTTGCGAGTCCCGTTTCGAAGCGGGTGGGTGCGCTGCTCGATGCTGCTCCAAACCCTAGTGTCGAGGAACCGAGTTCGGGCAAGCTTCTGTTGCGACTTCCAAAGAGTCTTCATTCTGCACTTGCCGATGAAGCTTTAAAAGAGGGCACCAGCATGAACCAGCTCATCCTTGCCAAGCTTGCCGTATCGCTTAGTCATGCGGTTGCCCAATAGCCGTGTACCTCCCCCACTAATCCTCGTCGTCGGTCCATTCGTTTTCTTCCTCCGAATGGTCCACTTCGGCTGCTGACACGAACGCTTGTTCTTCCTCGGCTCGTTTCTTCTTTTTGGCCTTGGGAGCTTTCGGAGTCTCTTCCCAACTGTCATCCCGGCGAATCTTGTTGGAACGATTCTTGGATTTGCTGGGTGCCGGCTCGACATCCTCCTCAGTGCCGGAACGCATTGCTTCCCATTGCGCCAACGTAATGGCCACCTCGCGGGCTTGGGAACCATTGTATTGGCCTACGATGCCGTCCTCGGACATGAAATCGATGAGCCTGGCCGCACGCCCATAACCTATACCGAGTGCTCGCTGGAGCAGCGAGCAACTCCCTCGTCCCTCGCGAACGACAATATCCACCGCGGCTTCATAAAGATCGTCCCGTTTCTTGAACGATCCCGGCTTGACGGCTTCATCATCCGTCTTCTCGACCTTGAGTTGTACCAGTTCCTGGACGAAGTTCTGTTCGCCCAGACTGCAGTGGTCTACTACCGAATTGATCTCGTCGTCGCTTAAGTAAGTGCCTTGGCCACGCACTAGTGCGCTAGTCCCCGGCCAAAGGAATAACATGTCACCGTTCCCAAGCAATTTATCCGCTCCCATGGCATCTAGCACAACGCGAGAGTCCGTCTTGCTTGCCACTTGGAAACTGATTCGAGCTGGCAAATTGCTCTTGATGAGTCCCGTGATGACGTCCACGGTCGGTTTCTGCGTTGCAAGTATCAAGTGGATACCAACGGCTCGGCTCTTTTGTGCCAATCGAATGATGTGCGCTTCGACTTCTTTGCCAGACGTCATCATCAAGTCCGCCATTTCGTCCACCACGATCACGATGAAGGGCAAGTGGTCGGGGATCAATTCCGCTTCCTCTTCATTCTCTGGCTTAAGCCGGTCCAGCAGTTCCTCGCGTCCAAGTTGATTGTAGTTGGTGAGGTGGCGGACTCCTGCCCGTGCCAGAAGTGCATACCGCTCTTCCATCTTGTCGACGGCCCATGCCAAGATGGCTTCCGCCTTTCGCATATCGATCACGACCGGGTGCATCAAGTGCGGCAGGCGGGCGTAGCAACTGAGCTCGACCATCTTGGGGTCGATCATGAGCATGCGCACTTCGTCTGGTCGACGCGTCATCAAAATCGACGAGATGATCGAGTTCAAGCACACGCTTTTACCCGTACCAGTTCTACCTGCGATCAGCAAGTGTGGGAGACTGGCCAGGTCCACCGTGAGAGCCTTGCCCGACACGTCTTTGCCCAAGAACAAGGGGATCTTTTGCTTGCGGATCTGCGCGCCACTTTCCTCGATGACCTCTCGCATTCGAACGACCTGGCGTCTTTCATTCGGAACCTCGATCCCAACACTGTTTTTTCCAGGGATGGGGGCGACTATGCGAACGCTTGGAACTCGAAGCGCAATGGCTAAGTCGTCGGCAAGACCAGCAATCTTGCTAAGCCGGAGACCGGCTTCGAGTTCGATCTCGTACTGTGCGATCACCGGACCGGTTTCGATTTCAACCACTTTGATGTTGAATCCAAAGTTGGCGAATGTCTGCTCCAAAACCTTAGCCTTCTTTTTTACTTCCTCGGTCTGCTCGTCGTACGATACCTCATCGGACTCGGTTAATAGGTCGAGTCCAGGTAGAACGTACTCCTCGCTACCTTCGGGAAGTTTCGTATCGTCTAAGTGGGCCAACGAGTCTTCCGGGAGTGGTGCGGGCACTTGTTCGAGTTGCTCCTGTTTGGATTTGCGGGTTTGGACGCGAGGCCCTTTGTCCTGTTCAATGTTGGGAGCATCGGATCGAACGGTACTCGAGCGCCCGTTGGTTCGTTTCTTCGGTTTTTCCGCAACGATTTCCTCGACTTCTTCAGCGGTGTGAACGTCGTCATCGTCATCCTCGTCGTAGCGAGAATCCAGCGCGTCGTCGCTATCAGGTTCGTACGAGTCCTCCGCCTCCTCGTCATACTCGTCGTCGAATTCTCTTTTGCCAACCGGCTTGCGAGGACCTGCAATGGATCTGGAATTGGGCACTTCATTGCTACCTACGCTGTCCAGCAATGCGTCACCGATTCCCTCCACGTCTTTCTTGGAACCGAAGAGTGCGCCTGCGATCGTGGCAAGTGTAGACGGGTTTTTGGCTTTCGGGAAAGTGAGATCCGTTCGACCAACTGCTTTGGACTGAGAGGCCAGATCCTCGGCCGTCAAGCTGGTTTCCGCTCGACGCCCAATCCGTATCGCTGGTCCCGAACCGCTACCCATCGCAACCTCGGAGGTTGCGGCACCCGACAGAGGAGCCGAGTGAATCACAGACGACGGATAGGTCAATTGGCTATTCGACTGGCCGCTATTGTTTGCTGTCATGGATGTCGGGTTTTGTCGAAGCGTCACGCTCTTGGGTAGATCCGAACGGGACGGTGAAAACGTTCCTGAGGTCAATTCCTTGTGACGCCTGAATGTCCAGTTTGGAATCCGAAAGTACTTCAATGCAATCAATCCGCTGGTTGCAGCGAAACCAAAGTAACGAACCAAAGCGTATTCCGTGCTCAAGAGAAGTCCACCTACGAAAACGCTTACCACGAGGATGCATGCCCCCAAATGAGCAAGATGGTGGTCCATCCATGCATTGCAAAGCGCCCCTAAATATCCCCCACCACCAATTGGGACTGGAATACTAAGTATTATTCCAAAGCGAGTCGGTATGCAACAGACTGCAACTAAGATCAACGTCCAGCCGACGCTACGCCCCATCGGCGACGCCCAAGGTTGCTGCCGGAGCATCACGACGCCTGAGAGGCACAGTAGCGTAGCTACTAGAAAACTACCAACTCCGGTGGCTTGCATCAGGATATCGCTGGCCAAGGCCCCCAAATATCCGCAGGAATTCTGAATGCTTTGGTTTGTCGGATAAGCCGCTTGCATCGGCCTGTAGATCGAGGAAATGGAACCCGAGAAGTCCCCCAAATTGTCCGCGGCATCGTGGGTTAACAGAGACAGCCATAGCAACGCCGCAGCCGCGAACATCACAACTGCTGCCACGTCCCATCTAACCGACCGTTGATTTTCCATCACTCGCTACCTTTGAGGGCTCTGGTTACAATGCTCCACCTCTCATCTTCGGCAAAAAGGTAGCAAAACCGCTCTAAAGATTTTGGGAGCAGTACATTGACAACACAATCCGCAAACTCAACGCAGTCTCTCCATGTTCGGTATTTTGAATTTGCGCAAGCCATCAGGGCCTACAAGTCGCGATTGTGTCAACTCCATCCAAAAGTTGATGCGTCCTGAGAAGGTGGGGCACGCAGGCACGCTCGATCCTCTCGCTAGCGGTGTGCTACTTATGCTGGTCGGTCAAGCGGTTCGGCTGACGGACGCCGTCCATACCTTGCCCAAACAGTACATCGGAACATTCCAACTCGGCGTTACCAGCGAGTCGACCGACTGCGAAACGCCGCTCATCCCATTGGATTCAGCACCCATGCTAGATCGAACGGCCATCGAAGAACAGCTGCCGTCCTTCATCGGCTCCATCGAACAATCACCGCCAAAATACTCGGCGGTTTGGATTGGTGGCCATCGCGCTCATGACCTGGCTCGCGCAGGCAAGGAATTTGACATGCCATCTCGCCAAGTCTTGATTGAGTCCTTGGAGGTAACCTCCTTTGACTACCCTTTTTTCGAACTGAAAATGACGTGCGGAACCGGCACGTACGTTCGATCGCTAGGTCGGGACATCGCGCGTAAGCTCGGATCCGATGCCGTCATGACCAAACTCGTGCGCACTGCCATTGGTCCGTTCGTTCTCGAAAGCAGTTGTCTCTTGGAGGAGTTGACCAGCCGAGAGAGTATTGAGGCTCACCTCGCCCCCGCTCGAAAAGGAGTCGACCATTGGCCGCAAGCCTTTCCGAGCGACGATACCCTACTGCATTTCGAACAAGGTAAGCAAGTGAATGAATCCGAGCTGAATTTTTTGGCGAAATCCGCCGGAGACTTTGCGGCCGCGATCGATTCCAACGGCCGACTACGCGCCTTGATCAAACGGGTTGCGAAATACTCTTGGAGAGCCGACAAGTGTTTTTTACTTAAAGAGCATTGACTCTCGTAGCGTGGCCGACGCTGCTAGCGTCGGCCCGGATGCTGGCAGCAGCCACCACGAGCTGTTCGCTCGAGACTGGACGGGAAGATTTGCTCGCGAAGCTACGTTTCAATTGGATAGCGTCTTTCTTTTTCTATTTCGACGATTCCGTTTCCAATGCGCTGTAAATGAGTGGCTTTACAGCGGACTCACATTGAAAAGTGAACGGCATGAATTGCGAGAGAACCACCACGGCCAACTCTTGCTTGGGTGAGATCCAAAAGTGAGTCGAAGCAGCACCACCCCAGCCATATTCCCCTTTCGGTACATATTCGAAACCGGGAATCGGTTCTACAACGACGGAAAAGCCAAGTCCAAAACCAACCCCCTCACGCTTCGTTCCATTGACCTCAATCGGATAGGCGACTTTTGGAAGTTGATCACGAGTCATTTCGTGCACTGTCTCTTCTTTTAACAGTCGCACTCCTCGGAATTCGCCAAGTCCGCAGAGCATTTGACAAAATCTCATGTAGTCGCCAGCCGTCGAAACCAAGCCGCCGCCACCTGACAGAAAGGTTGGGTTGCGAAGGAATTGGCTCGTAGCAGCCTGTTCCGTTGTTCGTAAACCGCCCTCCGTATTCGGACCGAAATTATCGACAAGCCGAGAAGCTTTCCCGTCAGGAACATAAAATCCAGTATCCTTCATTCCTAAAGGAGTAAAGATGTTTTTCGTGAATTGTTCGTCGAGCGAGTTGCCGGATACCACCTCAACCAATCGCCCCAACACATCTACCGACACGCTGTAATGAAATTTGGTCGCAGGTTGATATTGCAGTGGTAGCTTACCAAGTTTCTCGACAAACACCTTGTTCGAATCATTTCGAGAAAGGATACCGACCGCACGATACTGACGATCGACCGGCGTGTCGCCAAAAATGCCGTACGTCAGGCCAGACGTATGTCGTAGCAAATCTCGCACGGTTGGCGATTGCGATGCGGTTTTTCCAGTACCATCCTTGACCGATGCAAACTCCGGCATGTACTTCGATATGGGAGCATCTAGATCCAGCTTACCGCTCTCGACCATTTGCATCGCGGCAACACTTGTAACCGCCTTGGTCATCGAGTAGATGCGAAAAATGGAATCAAGCTGCATCGGTTGCTTGGAATCGAGGGAACCAACTCCAACCGAATCAGCCAGAACAAGCTTGCCTCGCCGCGATACCATCATGACAGCACCCGCGATCTTTTTGTTGTCTACAAGTGATTGCAGGGCCGCCGTTGCATGGGCTAGCTTATCGACGTTGATACCAACAGACTCGGCATTCTTCTTGACATCCGAGTATGCATTTGTTTCGGAACCTTCTTGACTACGAGCCGTTTGTGCCAGTCCAGTCAATAGGTACAGAAAACAAAGACATAGCCACGTTTGGGAAATGGACTTGGGCATATGGGCATATCCTGAGTGCAGAAAAGGTTTACCCGGTAGAAATCGAACTTACGCATCTCCGGCGAGCCTAATCCTACACCATTTCGAAACAGCAAACACAACGTGCAGTGCGATTCTCATGCCGTTTCGGCAGGGCTCCAAAATTCCATCGCAGGCTCTGCCGACAAACGAAAAGAACCTTGATTGACTTGCAACCAAGGCTCTTTTCCAATGACTTCATTTAACTTCGATCGGTTCTAGATCGATGTTAGTATCGGTAAGCGTCAGCCTTGTAAGGGCCGTTCTTGTCGCAGCCCAGGTAGTCCGCTTGAGATGTGGAAAGCGTTGTCAGCTTGACCCCGAGCTTACCCAAGTGCAATCGTGCCACTTCTTCGTCCAAGTGCTTTGGCAGTGTGTAGACAGTCTTTTCATACTTGTCAGAAGTGCGTTCGATCCACAACTCGAGCTGTGCCAAGACTTGGTTGGTGAAACTGGTGCTCATGACAAAGCTTGGGTGGCCGGTTGCACAACCCAAGTTCATCAAGCGACCTTCGGCCAAAACCAAGATGCTGTGCTTTGTGTCATGGAAATACCATTGGTCGAATTGAGCCTTGATGTTGCGGCGTTCGACCTTACCAGACTTCTGCATCTTCTCGAGACCCGCCATGTCGATTTCATTATCGAAGTGCCCGATATTGCAAACGATAGCTTTGTCCTTCATCTTGGCCATGTGTTCGGCCGTGATGATGTCCTTGTTGCCGGTTGCGGTTACGTAGATGTCCGCGGTTGGTAGAAAGTCTTCCAACGTCTTGACTTCGTAGCCTTCCATAACAGCTTGCAACGCGCAGATCGGATCGATTTCGGTGACGATGACTCGGCAGCCTTGGCCTTTGAGGGATTGGCAGCAGCCCTTACCCACGTCCCCGAAACCGCAAACAACGGCGACTTTGCCAGCGAGCATCACGTCGCTGGCGCGGTTGAGTCCGTCGATGAGAGAGTGACGGCAACCGTAGAGGTTGTCGAACTTGCTCTTGGTAACTGAGTCGTTGACATTGATTGCCGGGAACAATAGTGTCTTGGCCTTGGCCATTTCGTACAATCGTTTGACACCCGTGGTGGTTTCTTCCGATACTCCCATGCAGGCCTTGCCCATGGCCGTGTAGCGACCTGGATTGACGACCAACTCTCTGCGAAGTAGTTCGAGAATAACGCCCCACTCTTCTGGCTCATTCTCAGGATCGAACGAAGGTACTTTGCCAGCGGCTTCGTATTCGGTTCCCTTGTGGATCAACATGGTTGCATCGCCACCGTCGTCAACAATCAAATCTGGACCGGTCCCATCTGGCCACACCAACGCTTGAACGGTGCACCACCAGTATTCCGTGAGAGTCTCCCCTTTCCATGCGTACACTGGGCTACCGACAGGATTGTCAAGTGTGCCGCCACGACCCACAACGACAGCTGCGGCGGCGGAGTCTTGTGTCGAGAAAATATTGCAGCTAACCCAACGCACGTCGGCGCCGAGATCCGCCAAAGTTTCGATGAGCACTGCGGTTTGGACCGTCATGTGCAACGAACCCATGATTTTCGCCCCAGCCAGCGGCTTGGTCTTGCCATGTCTAGCTCGCAACGCCATCAACCCCGGCATCTCATCTTCGGCAAGTTGGATTTCTTTGCGACCGAGGGACGCGAGTTCTTCCGCTTCCTTTCGGTTGCCAGCGGCCAGAAAGTCAAAAGCGCGAACCTTAAAAGGAACGCTCGAAGCATCGAGGCTGCTTACGTGGGTGTTTTTCGTATCTACAACAGTACTCATTGGAAAATTACTCCTAGGAAAGAAACAAAAGTTTTATCGGATGGCCGTCGTAACAAATAAGCCAGTTCCTTTGGCATCGTTCTCTGGCGGCATCAAAGCGAATCTTGTTTGGTGCCAACCAGCCAGTGTCATCCATGAATGAATCTGATCTGCAGGGAAGCCCTGCCAAGAATGTCCAAGTTCCTCGCGATACTCGGACCGATCATGCGGAACCATATCAACCACGATCAATTTTCCGCCCGTCTTGGTCACTCGCCATGCCTCTTGAAAAACAGCTTGTGGAGTTGTCAGATACGGCAGTACGAGTATTAAAATAGCGTGCGATAGTGTTTCGCCTTCAATCGGCAATTGTGTCAGTTCGCCGCGTCGCAAATCTACGTTGGACAGGTCTTTGAGTCGTTTGCGAGCCGACTGAATCATGGCCGCGGAAGAATCGACCGCAATTACCTGTTCGACCCACGGAGCAATCGCCTGAGAAACTGAACCAGTCCCGCATCCCAAGTCCCCAACTACGGCATGGCTAGGCAAG
This sequence comes from Pirellula sp., assembly GCA_043743995.1. Lineage (GTDB taxonomy): Bacteria > Planctomycetota > Planctomycetia > Pirellulales > Pirellulaceae > JBKCUI01. Next base: position 11,890 of record JAYTVM010000338.1, read on the forward strand.
GCGGCAGCAAAGGCCCAGGCATCAACCCTATGTCCAAACAATTCGGCTCGCAAGCGATCCCATTTACTGGCGGCAGAAGAAAAAAACGCCTGTGACTTGGATCGCCTCGATTCGACGACCTGTTCTAGTCTTGCATCATCTTGGTCCGAAGTGCTGGCCGGCACGGAATGACTCTTTACCACGCTCCATAATTTCTTTTGGGGAAGGTCCATTTCCCCATTGGCCATACGGTACAAGTTGCTCGTGCCGTCCCTTCGCGAAACGGCCCAACCATCATCGGACAGCAATTTAAGATGTCTGCTGACAGTACTTTGAGGGAGTTGCAGGGTGGTGCACATTTCGGCAACGGTAAGTTCGGTTCGTTCTAAAAGACGCAACAACCTGGCTCGGGTGGGGTCCGAAAGGCTCTGCATCCAGAGAATCATTGGGGCTGAAGTGTTCATTTGACTTATCTAAAGCGTCATCCGTTTATCCGGATGAAAGAATAACAGTTTTGGCTCGATTTTCAAGACCGAACGGTGCATTTCTCAAAAATGGACTTTTTTTGCACGTTTTTGGCCAGTCAAAGCATTCCTATTGCCAAATGGCGAACCACTTTATTGCATGGGAGGGTGAGGCGGTGAGGCTCCCGCCGAACTATTTCGGCGTCAGTTCGGCAGGAGCCTCACCCTCCCGTTGTTTTTCAAACGACAGTTCCTCCTGAATTCTCACGAATCCAGCTAAGGGTTGATGGCGACTCTTCCGTTTGTATCGATTAACGCAGTTGACTCAATTGTTCGCATTGGAAAGGAAGAATCCAGGGCGCAAATCCAGGAAGTCTTTGTCACCAGTTCGATTTGCAAACTAGGTTTCGAAAGTTGCCGAACCCTCGCAGATCATTGATTAAGAATGCAATCACTTATCCAGTCCGTTCTTGACAAGCTACGAAATCCGATGAGCCCCAAGCATTTTTGCTTGAGTGTGGCGAGTTTCGTCTGTATCAGCTTGCTGTGCGTTTCGACCCTCAACTGGATCGTAAATCCGTATGGCCAATATAGTCCAAATTGTCTACGACCCATCGTCCAAGATTCACGAAGCGAAAAAGTCGAACTTTTCGAACGCCTTGAGGCTGCTCCACAGGGATTGATCCTCGGGTCTTCCCGGGCGTTAAAATTCGAACCAGAGTATCTTGAAACTAGGACGTCGCAAACGTTCTTTAATTTTGCTGTAAATCATGGTCGCCCCGAAGACTTTCTTGCGATCGTACGCTATTACCGCCACCGATTTGGTTGCTTTCCCAAGTCGGTTTTGATTGGTGTGGACATAGCCTCACTCAACGATAGTGTCCCCAACGATGCGAGGCTTTGCGCTGAGCCGCGGCTGTACTCCTTTGCCAGAGAAACCAGCTCATGGAGCGATGATTTCGAACGCTTCAGTCAGTTGTTCAGCTATCAACAACTGATTTCCAGCATCAAGTCGCTTCGCAATTGCATTGGCCCTGTGCAGCGAACCGAGATCGAACAGAAGTTCAGTTCGGATGGAGTCATCGAGTACATCAAGCGTCAATCTGAAATGCAAGCGGGCACGTATGACTTTGAATCGGCCCTTGAATTCAATGAACTAGAGTTTATGGCGGTCTTCAACCAGTTTCGTGAACCATCGCGGCGACGACTCGATTACCTACGCGAAACGCTAAGGCTTTGCAAAGCCAACGACTGCCAAGTCTATTTGTTCGCAACCGTTTCTCATCCGCGATTGAGGGAACGGCTCGCAAGCAAGACGAAGTTTCTCGAAGTGGAAGAAAAAGCCCTAAAAGCGATGACGGAATTGGCCATGAACTTCAGTGCAAAGTTCATCGACTTCGGTTCGGTAGAAAGCTTTGCTGGCGATCCAGATTGTTTCGTGGACGGTATCCACCCGCTAGAACCCAATACCCGCCGCATGATCGATCGACTGCTGCCTCGAACAAGTGAGGGCAGCTATGCTGTTCAATAGCTATATTTTCATGCTTTTGTTTTTACCGATAGTTCTGGCTGCTTGGTGGTCTCTTGCGCGGTGGCCGCAAATCCGACTAGGGTTTTTAGTTGCGAGCAGCTATTTGTTCTACGGTTGGTGGCATTGGGAGTTCACACTGCTGCTGCTAGTCTCAACGCTCATTGACTACTATGTCGGGCTTGGCATTCAGGCTTCGCAATCCAAAAGAGCCAAGGGTTTATGGTTGAGTGTTTCGCTGATAAGCAACCTTGGGATGCTCGGTTATTTCAAATACTGCGGCTTCTTTGCGCAATCGATCAATGGACTCTTGGACGCATTTCGGTTCGGTACGCCGCTCAATGTGCCTGAAATCATTCTGCCGGTAGGAATCAGTTTCTACACGTTTCAAACGCTAACGTATTCCATCGATTTGTACCGAGGGGACGTAAAGCCGGCGCGAAGCTTGATGCATTTTGCGGCCTACGTATCTATGTTCCCGCAGTTGATTGCAGGCCCAATTGTTCGCTATAGCGACGTTGAAACGCAGATGCAGGAACTTGGAACGCAACCAAACTGGGCAGAAATATCACGCGGTGTTTGGTTTTTTATCGTGGGAATGAGTCAGAAGATTCTCATTGCAGACACCGTTGCTAAGTTGGCTGGTCCTTTGCTCGCCCAACCGGAGCAACTCCAATTCATTTCGGGCTGGGCAGCGCTGATCGCCTACTCGATGCAGCTTTACTTTGATTTCGCGGGCTATAGCAACATGGCAATCGGACTTGGATTGATGATGGGGTTTTCCTTTCCTCAAAACTTCGACTCTCCCTACCAAGCCACAAGTATCCAGAGCTTCTGGCGGCGCTGGCACATGACATTGTCGTCATTCCTTCGAGACTATTTGTACATCCCTATTGGGGGAAATCGATACGGAAAACTTTTGTCCTATCGCAATCTGTTGGTCGTAATGCTGTTAGGTGGCTTTTGGCACGGTGCGGGTTGGACGTTTATTCTGTGGGGGTTGATGCATGGCTGTTTGCTCGTTGGCAACGGTTTGTATCGAGACTATATCAATATCCCAATTCCAAAAATCGTCGGAGTAGCCGTCACGTTTTTCTTTGTGATGATGGGATGGCTCCTCTTTCGATCTGTCGACTTGCAAATGGCCCAGCACTGGTATGCAGCCATTTTTGGCCTGCAAGGAATCGAAGCGGATCTCGGGCGAAGCGTTCTAAAATCGACCGGCTTCTTGGTTGCGATAGCATCGCTGTTCTTTTGCTGGTCGGCACCTAATACTTGGAAATTCAAGCCGCGCTGGTCATTGGGTACCGCTATCGCCTTAAGCGCATTGCTGGTCGTGTGTATTTTGCGGTTCGATGCCGAGAGTCCATTCCTCTATTTTCAATTCTAGCGATGACTATGATACGCGTTGAATGTGTTCGCGAACCTTCCAAACTCAAGTCCTTGACGTGTGATTTCGATCGCCTGTCCAAGGGAGCCACCATGCAACGACTCAGTTGGCTCATGCCGTGGTGGGATGCGTATCAAGCCACTCATCGACTGCATGTGCTGGTCGCGTACCGCGGAGAAAGTGTCTGCGGCATTTTTCCTCTCGCAGAGACCCATTCCGCGTTGGCTGGGCGTTCGCTGGTGTTTATGGGGAGTGGCAAGGTTTGCTCGGATGACTTAGGAATTCTGGCAGAGTCTACCGATGGCGAGGAGGTTGCTGTGACTTTCGCAACGTGGCTTATTCAGTCGCCAGACTGCTGTCGATGGGATCAACTCGACCTGGACGGCGTTCGAGAACGCAATCAGGTAATGGCGCATTTTGGTGAGTGCATCGAAGCCTTGTCTGGCTCACAAATCAATCGCAAACCAAGTCCGAATTGCTGGGCTGCACCGTTGGACGGCGGCCTAGAGGCGTATCGAAACCGATTAACCAAGCGGGCAAGAAAAATCGTTCGCGAGGCCGAGGCCGTTATTGACTCCGGCAAAGGAGTTTTGGAAATTGCTCAAACGAAAGAGCAAGCTTTAGAATTTGTCTGCGATATCGAGAAAATGCATCAGGCGCGATGGAAGGAACGGGGAATCAGTGGGTGTTTTACGACCAAGGAATTCACTTGTTTTCTGAACGAAGCGATTCGATGCATGTGGCATGACCCATGTGACGCAACTACAGGGGTGGCACCGAATGAGGTAAGTGATCTTTCTGTTGAAAGCAAACAGCGAGTACTCGTGGCGCTAATCAGGATCGACGGAGCGGTCGCAGCTGGCTCCATTTGCTTTCATGATCACGACGCCATTGCAATGTATCTGGTAGGAATGAATCCGGAATTCTCGGAACTTAGGCCAGGCTGGATGCTCAATACCTGCATCATCAAGCACGCGATGGAACAAAATTGCATGAAATTCGACTTCATGCGGGGTGACGAGGAATACAAGGAACGGCTAGGTGGCGTCCCTTCCGTTCAACATCGTTGGCTCGTTCCGTCCAATCGCATGGTTTCTCAAATGCGCAACATAGCCTACCAAACGTCAGTCGGCGTCAAGGCTTGGTGGAGTACCAAATCTAACGCCAAGGAGCCAAAACGCGTATCGGAACTGATGAAGAGCTCCCAATAACCAAAGATGATTCATATGGGGCGTCCTAGCAAGGAACTCTACTCGATTGCAGGACTGCTATTGATCAAGGAGTTCATGAACTGGACAAACGATCGAGCCTCGGATTGCTAGTGAGGTAACCGACGGCTATGGCAAGAAGCACATCAACCCGTTTATTACGACTTGCCCCGCGGGCCACACGCCCCATCGCTCTCACTATCACCATTCCAGTGGCAAGATGGAAATACTCAATTTTCCAGAGACTTGCTGTAGCTGTCCGCTAAGCGGCAAATGCCCCGTGCG
>JAYTVM010000339.1:0-61145 GCA_043743995.1 Pirellula sp.
ACACTACGCACCTATGCATGAGTTTCTTCGTTTAACGGAAATACCGTTCAATTAGTTGTTTAACAGTCAGCCGAAGGTGTACTCGATACCATTAACGTACGCCTTCGGCTAACGGTTAAACGAATTATGCCCAATAAGTTGTGCGTGGGTGCTTAGTTGACTTGAACGAGACCCATTTTGATCGATTGATTTGCTTCGGTCGACAGCGATGTGGAGCCTTCCAACGCGATCACAATCCGTCGGCCACTTGCCTCCGTGATCCGACCTACCTGATGGTTACCTTTTTCGTCCAGGACCACCATCGTCCAACCGACATTGAGTTTATACACGTCTGGCAGTTCGATCAACAACTCTCCGAGTTGCTTGTGATTGCTAACCACACGAGCGGCAATCAACTGTTCTGGATTGGAAATTGCGTTAGAAGAAATCCCTTTCGAACTGCCGCGTTTGGCGACGACGACTGGTTCGAAACCCGGCAGGACACCTGCATCTCGAACGCGATAGGAGACTTTTGCTACCGAGCCATTTCGTGACTGGATACCCGAGGTGCTGCCTTCCAGCTTTCGTCCTGGTGCATTATTCTCGTAGCCTTCAGGCTTTCGACCCTCGAAGTCCGGAGCTGTGATCTCCTCGATCTCACTTGGGGGTGGTGCAGGCACTTCTTCGATGGGCTTTGCGGGAGGGCAAGGACATTTCTTGAGAAGTCCGGCGGCGGCAACGCGAATCTCCTTAACGGGTTCCTTCGTGCAGCCATTGGCATCCACACCTGTCGCGATGTCTTGTACTTTCTTCAAGATTTCTTCGGTGCAGCAAGTGGTTTCGCATCCAGTGCGGCAAGCGGAGCAGTTACCCGCAGCTTTGCAGAGTCCCTCAACGGCTGCTTTGCGAACATCTGGATCGCAGTCATCTAGAGCGGCCAAGAATGCTTTGGCGACCTTGTCATCTTTGTTGTAGCAACCGCAGTTGACCTCTGCCAAGAAATTGATAGCTTTAATTTTCTGTTTCTTAAGATCTTTATCTGTCTTGATCTTCGCTGCCGTCTTGATCATTTCCGGCTTTTCAGGCCCCAAATTGGCAGGATCGGCGATCTTCAATAGGGGTGGCTTCTTCTCGAGGTTGGGGTATTTTCCCGACCTGTTGATACTGGAATCGCGTATTCGAGCAGCCGCCTGTGGAATTCCAAGTTTGTCCCAGACGGTTGGAACAGGCAGTGGATTGGCCACGCAACCTACGAAAGAACTCAGAAAACATGCGGCTGCCAAACGAGAAGCTGCGCCAGTTGAATGAAAGCGATCCATCGCATTATTCCTGATTTGAGGTTCAGCAGTCACGCCAAAGGTGTGGGACTACCAAACGGAAAACAATCCATCGATGGCAAATTTATCGGAATCTCGCGTCGAAAGATTCTACCTTTGTACCCTGGGTGGTATTCTTTAACCAATCCGCCGAATCGCAACCTCCCTAGCCAAAAACGGGCGAATGATAGCATTTATGCGTTGTTTAGGATCGCTCGATCAATTAGGCGAGGGGTCGAGGGGCAGTTTGAATCTACGTATAAACTGTGTGGCACGCTCTGAGGTACGAAGGGCGTGGTGAATCGCTAGCTTGTGCCATTTGCCACACTTCCCACGCCCATCGCTAATCGCTTTGGGCGTGCCACACAGTGGCTTGGGCTGGTCGTCTTCTGTCTGCCGCTCACCTTAGTGGATTGGCTTAGGGGAGTGTCGCAGGACTACCATCCCAATAAACCGATAAAGGTATGTTTTTGGTTTGATTGTTTCCTGCCCTATCCACTGTTCTTGCAACGATGATCACGAATCCGCTAGGGGTTCCAACGAGTGCTTTCGAATTGAGAAACACGCGACTCCGTTTTCCATCCCGTTCCCAGCGAGACAAATCGAGAGGCAGGGCAATCCGCTTGGGATTGTATTCCGTATTCACCCCGTCGTTATCCTTGCTAATGGCAAACTCAACGGTTAGAACGCCAGATCCAAAGTTGCCATCCTCAGGCTCGATCCAAATTTCGAGCTCTCCACCTTCCTTTAACTCCGGTTTTCCAACGCATTGGATCTTGCTGACCAAAGGTGGGTCGCGATCGAAAATCAACTCGGTTTTCGCTACTAGGTTTCCACTCATGAGTTGAATCGAATAGATTCCATTCAAGCGTTTTTCGTTTCGTAGAGTTTGCCGAATCTTCAACTCGCTTGGATTGTAGGAAACGGTGAGCATTCCATCGTCGTCGGTGGTTCCAAGCTCAACGGATACGGATCGGTCGCTCTCGACTTGTTGTTGCTCTATTAAAATGGAGCTCAATCCTTCTTCCTTAGAGAAGTTGAGAGACGCGCTCGCGTTGAGACCGAAATCCGCTACGGCCTGGACTTGGATGCCCTCATAAGCAATTGCTACGCCGTCGATATTGTTTGGAAACACCCAACGTTGCTCCGACTTTTTGAGTTCCTCCAGTTTTGGGAACTGATTGGACAACGGTTCAATTTTGACGATTTCGATGCGTACCGGAAAAACTTGCTCCAATCTTGGTGAGTTTGGTTTGGCCAGATAAGTGGTCGCCCGTGGGTATCCTCCAACGTCCAAGTCGAACCGAAAACTCTTGTTCGGAGCCATCGCCTCGCCAATAAATGTTTCGATTGGGTTCTCTTTTGAAAGTTTGTGGGGACTCATTTTCAACGGATAGGTCTGTTGGATTTTGGACTTCAGATCGGTCCATTCGGAATGAACATCAATGGGCAACTCCCTGAGATCCAATTGTTGCCATAACTCGAGCGGCCCTTCCAATTTCATTTTTAGCCTTTGCTCCGATTCGACCCGACCGGGCTCCACCAGCACCAGTTCACTGGAAACTGGGTTGGAAGGTTTAAATCGACCAACCCAGCGTTCCGGATTTCCACGAGCAATCTCAACGTCTCCCTTGTTTTCGAATTCGTCGATTTGGAAAATCAAAAGATCGTGGTTAGCTTCGATTCTCATTGCGGGTTTGGACTTGGCAGTATCCTTGACTGTGCGAAGCGGCGTTGGGACGTCTTGGGGATTCTGGCGATACGCGGGCAAAATGATGGGTCCCGAGGAAGCCAATAAAGACGCTTCGGGAAGTTTCTTCTCCCGAAGCAAAACAGAAACCACGTTGCGATCGATTGCATATACCGACAGCTTGACCTTTCGCTCCATGAGTTGTTTATTTGCTAGCGCGAAGGAATAACGGCTTGTTGCACCTAAAACCGCCGGGCTTTCAAAATCAAACTGTTCGAACGATTCGAGCGGAACGATGTCGGACCTATGAACAGGGAGTTGTTTCTGAACTCCGCGATCCGCCTGGGTGACTATGAGGTGGACTCTCTCCGCATTTCGAAAGATCGGGATACGCAGCGGATTTGATGCGTTGCCGTCTGGGTCAAATGCGGTCAATTTGATTATGCATTGATTCGGGACTAATTGGTCAGAAGACAATTTGCAGTTGAAAAACAGTCCCTTGGCATTGGGCTGGATCAATTCCTTAGAATTTCTCTTTAAGGGTCTGCCGCCAATCGATAGATGCATTCCCGGCAATGCATTGCTATTGCTCGATTCAATGGACCACTCCAATGCACAACTCGCCACATCCGTTTCATCCCCGTATCTGATATCGATCGCAAGCTGGGACTCTTCGCTTTCGCGGGGGAAATCCAGGCGTTCAAAATTAGGCCTGACTGATAATCGAATGGCTCTGGATTTGGTTGGTGAAACAACAATTCCAGAATGGGATTTGGTTAGTTCCATCGATGAGGAAAATCCAAATTCGATTAGGCTCAAGTAGTGCCATTCAGGAAGAGTCCGGCGATTGGCCATAGTCTCTCCAAGCCTACTGATATCTTGAACATACAATTGCCCCCAAGCGAGCAATGCCTTTTTGTCACTTGCTGGCATTGCCAGTGGCGAGTCGGAAAAAAAAGAAGTGGAACGTCGAAGTGCTTTGCAATACCACACAGACTTGGCGGAAACGCTGTCGTCCTGGTCGTTGACCTTTAAAAGCTTTCTTAGGTCTTCGTCGTTTTTCGGAACGGTATCGGTGATTTCCTTTTTGGCAAGTAGTTCCGTCAGCTCCTTGCGTTGTTCGTACCGTAGAAGCGGACTGGCCAAAAGCGATTGAAAGGTTCGCTCGTCGATCCAAGTCAGCTTTCCTGGGCGTCGAACGGAAGCGATGATCCTGGAAAGACTTGTACTCAGATTGCGTTTAAGCTTCCCTGCCAAATCCGATATTCGCAGTTCGCTTGATTTCCTGAGTGCAAATTCGGAATCGTTTTCTGGAAGGGAGCGTCGAGCCTGTTCCAAAACATCGAACAACCGGTCATAGTCCGTTTGCAATTCGTTCGGAAACTCCAACGCCAAATCGCGCCAAAAAACAAGCTCGGAGAGGCAGTCAATGTAGGTTCGATACTCACTTCGAATTCTGCGCCACGGTTCCTGTTCGACATCGTTTAAGACGGTTTCGTCTTTCCATAGTTTTTGGTTTCGATTCGTGGTTAAGAAGTCATTCCAAGCTTGGGCGAGTTGGCCACCACCTTCGCCAGCAGGTGTGCCGGATTCTTGTAAGCCATGGAACACATTCAATTCATGTTCGTACGATTGTGCTTTGGCCGCGTCGAGCGAAGCGTCCATTTGTAGTTTACGCCAAAGGAACGGTGCAAATTCAGCGGGGGTCCATCGCCACTTCTGTTGTCCATCGCTGGTTGCTTGGAGTATCCGATCTCGCAATTGCCAAAACCGTAGGGATAGGTCGGGGTCAAGAGTCGGGGGTGTGTCTTTGGAAGGAAGACTGCTGGCTAAGGGTTCTTGGCTGTTTGAGTGCATTGAAACGAGATGGATTTTTCGATCGATGCCAATAGATTTGTTTGTAACTTTACCGTCGCTGTTCGGTTCTTTGGCCGTATTGTTGGGTTGCGTTTTGGTTTTGACGCTCCCTTTGTTTTCGGAAAGCATCACTTGCTTTGCCATCTGCCAGGACTTGGCAGTGTCAGGGGAGCAAATTTCATTCTTGTTGGCATAGATCAATCGAGGAGATTGATTCCCATCGCTTGCGGCGGAACAATAGCGAACAGTCATTTCGAAGTAATCTGCGAGGGATAGGTAGTTTTGTTTGGCTGTCCTTTGGAGAGAATCCTCGCAGGCGGCTTGAAAAAGCGTTCGTTTGCGTTTCGACGAATAGTGAGTCGATTGAGCATCGGTGGCCGCGCAGACGATCCAAAGCTGGTTGCCGGGTGGATTGGAATCCTTGGACAGTCTTTCGCACGCTTTCACCAAATAGGAAGCGACTGGGTTTACGAACCAGCCACGATGCGGCACCGACTTCAAGTCGCAGATATCCGCCATCAAGACAATGTTTTTTGCGGGGACTTTTTTTAGCCGTTTCAGGAGTTCATAAATTGGATAAACGGTATTGTCAGACGCATTCTTGCTATCGGTGGTTTCGCCAACGAACAAACCGCAATTCCATTCGCCTTGCGAGTCCAAAGCGACCACGGCATGGCACCTTAATTGAACGATTAGGGTATCTTGGTTGTTCAGCCCCAGCCCTTGGAGTTGAGTGGGTAATTCGGTCAAGGCGGCTTCCAGATTCGGACTGTTCTGTAGATCTTGATACGCGGTGGAAGGGACAACAGTCCACGGCTTCAGGCCATTTTCTTTGGCGATAGCCTCAAAACCCTGAAGGTCCCACACACCAAACATGGGCTTTGAAACCCGTTCATCGTAGTCGGTTACTGCAAGACTAACGACAAAGGTCCTACCGATCGAATTCCTCCAAAGCATGGACACAAAAATACCGGTCAGAACCATCAACGACATGGCTAGAAAGGCAACGATCACTCTTCGATTCGTGGATTTGGACGGATCGGCGGTCCATGATCGATTTTCAAGTTGGATGCCGGATCCTTGTGACATTTGGCTTTTCCTGAATCGTGGGCTCGATGGATTGCATGTGAAAAGAGCATTGTAACGCCCATTCGCGTCGCTATGATATGGCCATGTTCCTCGATTTGAGCCTGTGTCTAGCGGGAAACGGGGCTCGATAGTTGTTTTCCTATTTTGCAACGGTAGCAACAATGCAGAATCCTGCAGTCCATTGGTCGGAGGGCATGTTTCTCCGACCGCATCACTTCCAGGCATCCGATCGCTACTGGTCCGAACTAGCTGGACGACACACGCAGTTGGATCATCCGTATGGATACGGTGTTTCTCAAATTACCATTTCCAACGATGCGCTTAATAACGGTGTGCTGGAAATTGTTGGTCTGCGGGCTCGCATGCGTGACGGAACGATTGTTTTACGCGAACCGAACGACGTCCAATCCGTCGATCTAAATACGCGATTGAACCAGACCACATCTGGCAATGCACCCATCATGGTTTTTCTAGCAATTCCGAAAGCATCTTTGGGACGAGTCAATGTCTCAACCAATAGCGGGGACGATCGATCTCGTTATATCGGTATCAAAAGAGAGTTGGACAATGAGAGTACGGGAACGAGTCCGCAAGAAATTGGACTCTTGCAACTGAGGCACAGTATCCTCTTTTCCTCGGACGATTTGGCTGGATTTGAGGTTGTTCCGTTGCTCCGATTGATTCGAAGCGCGTCGGATGGTGCGAAGTTTCGAGTGGATCCAAACTTCTATCCACCCTCGATCACTATCCAGTCTTGGGGGGAGCTATCGACGCTCATTCGCGAACTACGCAATTTCCTGGGCAGTCGAATCAAGACGATGGGGAGCATCATTCAGGACAAGGGCATCTCGCTCGCCACGCAAGTCCAGGGTGACTTGGAGAAGATTCTGCTTATGCACGTACTCAACGAGTCTTATGGCGAGCTGTCTTGCTTGGCATTTGCATCGGGGGTGCATCCACTTGTCGCGTATACTTCCCTCTGTGCCATCGTTGGGCGCTGCTCGATCTTCGGACCGACCTCTGCCATCGAGGAGGTGCCCAAGTACGACCACGACGATTTGGCCTTCATTTTTCGCTGGGCGTGCGACCAGATTCGCAAGTTGGTCAACGCGGTGAAGGAGGACGAATGCATTCAACGGCCGTTTATCGGGGCCGGAAAGGGGATGCATGTCGCCTTGGAACCGGAGTGGTTTGGGCCCGAATGGGATTGGTATTTTGGCGTCAGTCCGGTCAATTTCAGTGTCGAGGAATGTTACCAATTGCTGAAAGAATCGTTGGATTGGAAGTTGGGTGCGTCCGACAAAGTCGAGCAATACATGACGCATCGGCAACCCGGTTTGAAACTCCGAGGGGTGCGAGAATTGCCGCGGGGCCTTTCCAATCGTGGCAAATGGGTCTTCCTGCAAATATCATTAGATAACGAACCGTGGAAACAAGTACAGCTGTCTCAAACGATGGCCATGCGGGTCCGAACGGAGCAAATCTCCAATTTGGAATCGCTGGAGGGGAATCGACGGCTCCACGTGACAGTCGGAGGCCAAGCGTATGGCCTGGAGTTCGCAATATTTGCAGTCAAAAAACGAATTTAAACGAGCCCTAGAGCATTCATGCAATCAGAATTTGCCAGCGCCGTAGATCCTATTTTTTTGGCTGCGTTACGGTTGGAGTCTCGCATTGAAAATCGCGATCGGATCGTCACCGCAGATGAGCGCGCGATCCTCATTCGAAAAATCGAGGAAGCCGAAGCCAAGCTTGGACTGCGGGAGGAATGGAAGCTTGCGAAATATGCGATTTGCGCATGGATCGACTCCAAACTGATCGAGATACCGTGGCAAGAGAGCGGCTGGTGGAAAGACAATTGCTTGGAAAAGAAATTCTTTGGGACCCGAGATGCGCACGAAGAGTTTTTTAAAAAAGCCATTGATGCAGGCAGTCTCCCCAACAAAAACGCATTGGAGGTTTTTTACTTGGCGGTCGTTCTGGGATTTCGAGGGTTTTACGCCAATAGCGATTTGTCCTATGGTCGGCAGATGGCTCAGAAGCTGCGTGTATCCGATACCATCGAAGCGTGGTCGCGAGAAGTCGTTCGGACGCTGCACTTCCGCCAAGGGCGACCGAACATCCCCGGTATTATCCAGACCGGTACCACCGCGAAACCGCTCAATGGCAAATTGATGCTAATTTTGTATTCCATGTTGGGTTCATTGCTCGTGGCTATTGCCATCGCATGTTTTGTCTTCATTTATATCAAGTAGCCTCACATCATGATGAGCTTTCTCTACGCCTTTGTTCATACCATTACGACTCCGATTCGTGCGTTTTACTACGTCTTATCCGAACTCAACCCTGGATTTCGCTCAGTCTCTCGCTGGTCATTGGCCTTTAAATGGGCTTTGCTCTCCCTAACGTTTCTACTGATCATTTGGTTTGCCGCATTCATCAAGCATTGGCTGGATGTTGACCGAAGTGCCATGGACTGGTTGAAGTGGGATTTGATCGCGCTTCCATTCCTATGCGTGATTCCGTTCCTTGTATTCTTCTTCGTGAAATACTTGATGATGGTAGAGGTATCGCGATACCCCGACATCGATCGCATTTGGACCGAGAGCATTCGCGACGCGGCCAACAAAGGCATCTTTATTGCGAATACCCCATTGTTCTTGGTGTTAGGTGTCAGCAAACAGCGAGAGGCCAGTACGGTGGTCAATCTGATGGGGTTGGACTTCACGGTCCACGTCCCTTCCGCTGGCGAGTCCCCCATCTCGGTACACGCTTGCAATCAAGGATTCTTTGTCTTTTTGAATCAATGCAACTGTGTTTCCCGACTCTCGATGGCCTCCAGCGTCGCTTCGGTTTCGAGTCCAAACGCGGAAGCCTCTGGGATTCCGCCGACGGAGGTCAGTGGAACGATAGATGCGAACCAGTTTGGAGCGATGCGGTTTCCGATGAGCGAATCTGCCGTAGCATCACCAGTAGTCCATTCCTCGCCTATCCAACCAGGCGGGACCATGTTGCTCGACGAAAGTCAGGACATGTCGGAACTTTGGAAAACCGCGGTTACGTCGAAACAATTGGCTTCGCAAGATGTTGTCGACTGTGAAGACAGGATGCGGCATGTTTGCAAACTCATTAAGAATTCTCGCCTACCTCTATGCCCCATCAATGGAATCGTATCGACTTTGCCGTTTGAATTGGTGGAATCATCCAGCGGCCAACTTCAAATTGCGATTCAAAAGGACTTGACGATTCTCAGGCAGGAATTGCAGGTTCGATGCCCGAACACCGCCTTGGTTACCGGCATGGAAACCGAAGATGGCTTCATCGAACTAATCAAACGCTTGCCCCCAAGTCAATCGAGCGAGAATCGTTTTGGAAAGGGTTGCGATCTTTGGGTCGCCCCGGAGGCGGGTAGGTTGGATGCCATCGCTATTCATGCGACGGCCGCCTTTGAAGATTGGATTTACATGCTCTTTCAGGAGGAGAATGCGCTCAAAAAACAACACAATTCTCGGTTGTTCATGATGCTGTGTCGTGTGCGAGGCGTTTTTGCCGAGAACCTCCGTTCGGTTATTTCGAGAGGTTTCGGTTATGATCCCAAAATTGAGCCGCACTTAGCATACGAGCAATTCTTGTTCGGCGGATGCTATTTTGCTGCTACCGGTTCTGGACCGACTCAACAAGCGTTTGTGAAAAGCGTCTTCGCCAAGACCCTGCAACAGGAAGGGGAACTCGAATGGGCTCCGGCAGCAAGACGCGTCGACAATTACTATCATTTCTTAGCAAACCTAGCAGCGTTGTGTGGAACGATTGCTTTGATCGCGATCGCAGCCATGTTGGTTCACCGATTTGCAATTATGCCGGGACAAGACTTACCTGTTCAATAGGTAGATTGCAAACTGCCGCTCGCCTAAATAAGCAAACCGATTTTGCCCTCTCGATCGAGCTCAAAGAGTGCGAACGAGTTATTCTTGACTAGCCAACTGTTGATTTTCGAATTGGAGGCCCGCAAGTGATTGTCGAGCATCGAAGGGAAACTTAACGAGTTAGCAAACGGCACCACTTCCGACAAGTCAAGTTTTCGCTTGGAACCAAGGCACACCATTGCATCCTGTCCGAGACACAAGTTGATGAGTGACCAGAGATCGTTCACATTGTCGCCTGAGACAAAACAAAGAGTCTTGGAAAGCGCCTCCACCGAACCGGTCGGTCGCAATCGTTCGAGCAACTTCAAGCCCTCGGGTTGCAACTGGCTCTGGTTGATAACGAGACAGAGCTGGAATTTCGAAGAGAACTTCTGAAGCAATCCGACAAAATCGCCTTGCCTCGCGGCGAACGGTTCGGACTGCTCAAACAAATTCGGTTGTTGTGAAATCTTGAAAAAGGATTTCCACCAATCCTCGTTCGCAGGAGCCAGTGGTATCAAATCAAGGCTCAAGTCCTGGGACTCCATGGTTTTCGACGCTGCTATGGATTTCGACGCGGTGGGTTCAGTCGCTTTGACCGTCGACTCCAAATCCTGGTTGTTGGCAAAGTCCAAGGTTCGTATTCTGGTTAAGCTTGATTCCGGATCAATTTGAGTTTCCTGGTCGGGTACCGTTACGGACTCGTTGGGCGCGGAAGACTGGCTGAACGAGAATCCGTCTTCGTCATGGGGGTTTTCTCCATCTTCACGAAGCGATACAAGGAAGGTCGTCATTCCCGCTCGAATCGAATCCCCCGAGCGCAACGCATGAACCGTAATGCGTTGGTTATTCAAAAAAGTGCCGTTAGCGCTCCCAACATCGCGAACGCGAAATCCGTTTTGGGTCGAATCCAACAACATGTGGCGTCGCGACAGATGTGAGTCCGTGGGAATGCAAAAATCCGCCGACGAGATTCGACCGATTTCTAAGCATTGGTTTTCCTTAACCCAGATTCTTTTCCCGCAGGCGGGCCCATCGATTACATCAAGCACGCAGATCATTAGTCAATTCGAAGACGGAACGGTCTCAATAGGTAGGAGAAAGGTTCTTCTCTAGTTTAAACAACCTGAGTTATCGAAAGAAAAATGAAATGGTTGTCAAAAAATCTTTTTTTTGTCTGGATAAACCGGTCCGTTGGCCAAAGCGCGCTTTGAGAATTGACATAAAAAACTGTCCCAATTTGACCACCTAGATTAAACTAGAGTGCCTTTGGCTTGCGTTTTTCTTCGTCATTTTGACTAACCGTCCGGTCGATTTGGCAGGAAGATTGATCTGAAAAGTGGCCTGAACTATGAAAACGTTGACACGAAAAATTACTGCCATCCTTTCGGGTTTTTTGAAAAATCAAAGACAACGTTTGGTTCGGAGGGCCTTGGAGTCCGAAATCTCCCAAACCTTTCGCAGGCTAGAGAGCCGAAGGGTGTTGTCCGTTACAGCGGTGTTTGGCGGCGGTGTCCTGGATATTACGATCGCGAACGATGGACTCGGAACCGACGCGGCGTTGCTGACTACTGGCGCCAATTTCTTTGTGGATGCTGACGGAAGCAATACGCTTAACGGAGCCGAAGTAAGCGGGTTGATGTCCAGTTTGCATCAAATCAACGTAAACGGAGCAGCCGGGGTCGGCTCTTTTCTCTGGCGAGGTGATTTTTCAAGTGCTGGCGGTCTAGGCGGATTGAATGGACTGGCTGTGCAAAACGTGGATACGGCCGTCATCGATACAACCGCAGTCCTGAAACTGAACGCCGACATTGCTGCCGCATCGTCGGTTTCCTTTAGAACCTCCCTAGCTGTTAATGGCGATTTGACAACACAAGCATCAGGGGCTGGAGGGCTGATCTCGAACGCGGCAAACGCATTGTTAATAGTCGATGGGAATGCACATTTCACCGCCACAACCATTACTCTTGGATCAGCTGCGAATGACAACATGCAGTTCGGAAACCTGACCTTCAACTCGACGGGCAGTGTTTCCGTTGTGGAAGATGGTAGTTCTGTGTTGGTTGGAGCAAGTTCGGTTGGTTCGCTTTCAATATCTGCTACCGGAGCCAACGCCGATATCCAAATCAACGGGTCCGTTCTATCCTCTTTGGCAAGCGGAATATCGATCAGCAGCGCAGATTCGATTTCTTTTGGAGCGGCTGGTTCTCTCAATGCGAATAACTTGGGAAACATCCTACTGACCGCCAACGCCGATTTGTTGAATGGTAATAGCAACGACATCATCTTCATGGCAGATGGTTCGGCGATCACTGCGGATCAAGGAGCGATTCGTCTGAGTGCATTGGGAGTCGATGGTGGCGATATTACTTTAGGTCGACTTTTCACCAACAGTGCTGCCGTGAATGCGATCACCATCCAAACCACCAGCAGCATTCTTGACGGTACAGCCGGAGACACCTTGGTCGATGCCAATCTTCTGGCCGCCAACGGCACCATCAATCTAAGTGCCACGAATGGATCTGTCGGTCTAGGTGCGGCGGTTGCAGACATCGATATCAACGGCCTGAATCTGATCTTCAACGCCAATAGCGGTGTCGTCCAAATCACCGACTTGATCGGAGGCGTTAAGGTCTCTGGGATATCGCGGGCTGGACTGGGTGGATTCCTTGCCGTTAATAGCCCCCTGACCATCAGCGCGGACATTTTCGTCGGAGGCTCGTTTGCATTCACCGCTGGCAATGACTTCCTACTCCCAATCGATCACTTGACCATCGATAGCGGCGCAGTTGTCACGTTGACTTCTCTGGTTGCGCAAACGCTTACATTCAACGCAGGCGACAATATCGATTTCAACTCAGGCCGAATCGTGACCACCGGGGGTGGAGTTCATTCCGTCATTCTCAACGCGGACATCGATGGTGGAGCAGATGGATTACGTGGCCAGATTTTGCAAAATGGAACCCCGACAATCGAGGTCACTACCGACAATCTGATTGCTAATTCCGCCAACGGTATCAACTTAGACACCGAGGTCGCAACCTTGACGGCCAGCAACAATAATACTGGAAATATCGTAATTCAAGAACTAACTGGGATCAGTCTCCTTGCCATTAGCAACACCGGTGGAGCGGTCGATGTTTCCGCCGCGGCTGGGAATGTTACGATAGGTCCGGGTTCTGTTACCGCCAGCACCACAGTCACGATTTCTACGCCCTCTGGATCTATTACCGATGCCCAGGACGATGCTCTGGTCGATATTACGGCGGGTGGTTTGATCACGCTCAACGCCAGGGACGCGATTGGGGGACTCGCGGTCGATGGACGCTTAGACTTGGCAGCCGGCAGCGATGTATTTGCAACTTCCACAACCGGAATTATTTCACTGCGCGGACTTGGAGCGTTGACGTTAACCAATGTTGTAGCCTCCGCTGGAACCGTCGATGTGGTTGCGACCGGCACCGTCACTGCGACGCTCGTCAGCGCTGCAGGTGCTGGTAACAATGTAACGATCTCGACTACAACCGGTGGGATCGCAGTGACAAGTCTGACGGCCGCTAACAACGTAATCCTTAGCGCAACAGCAGGCGACATCACCAGCGGAACGATCACCGCGACCACGGGTTCGGTCGCGATTACTGCTACGGCCGGCGATGTAACGATCGGTTCCATTGTGTCCGGCACCACGGTCTCGATACTAACGCCCTTGGGCTCAATCAACGACGCTCAAAACGATGCGATTGCAGACATCACGGCCGGCGGAGCGATCACACTCAGTGCCAGGGACGAGATCGCAGGCCTAGCGGCCGATGGTCGATTGGACTTTGCCGCTGGAAGCATCGTCTCGGCGGTTTCAGCAATTGGCAATATTTTGTTGCAAGGAGTCGGCGCACTAACATTGACCAATGTCCAAGCACTGGCCGGTTTGATCGATGTTTTGGCGGTCGGAACCATCAGCGCGGTGAATGTTGACTCGTCCACTACCGACGCACTTGCCAACAGCACAACGCTGCGCAGCACTGCTGGGGATATCCTCGTTCAAACCGTGAAAGCCGGCACGAGTTTTGGCGATGTTTCAATGCGAGCTTTTGGCAATATCGTGGACAACGATAGTCCGATCGACAACCTGGATGTTTCGGGCAATAACGTTACGCTCACAGCAGACACCGGCAGTATTGGTTCAATTACCGGCAACATTTTTTGTGCCGTTGTCAACGTACTGGAAGTAACTGCAACCAACAACCTTACGGCAACCGCAGTCGCGGGCCTTGTCGCGTTGGATGCAACAGTCGGCGGAATATTGACATTGACCACGAGTACCGCTTGGCTCCAATCCAATGGAGACCTCGATGCAACCGGACTGATCCTACCAGTCACCAATCTGGCGTTGATTGCGGACGCTGATAAGAATGGCTCAGGTGAGCTGAAACTCGGAGCTTCACTGACGATTCTAGGGGACTTGCGACTCGAGGGATTCGATGTTTCTGCCGCCGATGGTTCCATTGACCTGACTGCATCAAGATTGATGTTCGTTTCAGGTCAAACCGAGACAATTCGAGTTCTTGACGTAGACCAATTGGATGCGACTGCCAACGGAGACCTTACTATCGTTTCCACGTCCCTCGTCAAGCCGCTAGAACTGATCGATCTCAATTGCGACAACGTGGCTGTTCAAACGCTTAGCAGCACAGGAACAATTGATGTTTCCGCGTTAACGACTATCATCGTCACGGATGACATCATTGCAGGAAATGACGGCGTGCTAACCAGCAGTGGTAACATCCTTTTGTCTGCCAACGCGCTCACCGCAGATGTCCTCATAAAGGACTTGCTGCTCACCGATGCGGGAAGTATCGAAGTGCGAGCGTTCCGCAATATTCAAGTCGGAGGTCCGATCAGCCTCGACGAATTATTGGACACTGACAATACTTTCACTATCACTACGATCCAAGGGAACGTTCGGCTCGTCGCAGACGCGGACGGTACGCTCGATGGAAGTGGTGGCAAGATCGACATGGTGGACGGTTCGAAGATCATTGCTGGCAGAACTCCAATCGCTTATGTTCCCAACATCAATGGCTTGCCAAGCCCAACGCCGATTACGCTAGGCATTGCTTTGAAAGCTGCAGGAAGTGCGGAGATCACTCTGCTTGCCGACGGTAACATTACCGTTGGCTCGTTGCAAACCAAAAACACCGGTAGCAGCGCAATCGCGGTAACCAGTTTTAACGGCGGAATCATCGACAGCGGTGACACGACCAGCGATGCAAACTTCATCGCAAACGACGCCGGTGCTCTAGTGACTTTGAATTCCGTTCTCGGGGCTGGTAATACCAACCCGCTTGAGACGAATGCTTTTCAATTGACCGCCATCAATACTACCGGCGTTGCACCAGGCAGTATTCCCGCGGCAGGTTCGATCCGCATTTTGGAAACGGCCGCTGGAGGCGATCTTAACCTAGTCATAGCAGTACGAAACGACGCAACTTTGGGTGATATTCAAATTCAAGTTGACGGCGGTAACTTGACGGTCGATGGCCCAATCAGCAACCAAGTGGGAAATATACTCGTCAAAGCATCCGCCGATGTGACAATCAACCAAAACATCACGAGCTTAACCGGCCACATCACTGTATCTGCCGGCGACGATGTCCTGCAAAACGCAAATATTGGAACGGGTGGCGTGGGGACTATTTACATCGAGGCTGGCAACCTGGCCCTCGGATCAACACATGATGTCATCATGTCCAGCACTGCGACTACCACCACGTTCAACCAGAACATCGTGATCGATGCGAATGGAAGTATCGCTCTGGGAGTGCTCGACGCTGGTACCGGTAACGTGAGTTTGCGAGCTGCGGAATCGATCACGGACGCCAAAGCCAACAACGTAACGAATGTCACCGCAAATATTCTTCGCTTGATCGCGGACAGCGATAGTAACGGTACAGGAATCATCGGCGGAAATGATCTTGCAAATACAGCGGATCAAAATGTAAACGCCATCGATACGCAGGTCGTGACGATAGCCGCTAGAAGCGCGCAAGGCATCTACATCCGAGAAACAGACGCAATTCGCGTGGGAATCTCTGGAACCATCAACGTCACACAAGTCAATTTCAACGCCGCAACGACGATTGTGGCCGATCCTAACATCGGCCTAGCTGGACTCGTCACGACGGTCGGAGGACCCATCAAATTGCAGGCATTGAGCGGCGATTTGATTGTTGACAATGCAGTCAGTGCCGACGGTGTGGGAGCTCCACCCGCCAACGGAGATGTTTTGCTTCAGACCTTGCTTTTTGGTCAAATCACGATCAATGCGGCTGTCAGCTCCGCTACCGGCTTCATCAGCATTAAATCGGCTGGGGACGTGACCCTCAATCGCAGCCTTACCGGTATCGGTAACGGAGTACTTATCACATCCCCCGGAAATATTACTCTAGGAAGCACGATCGATGCGGGGGGTGGAGATGTCAGTCTGCGAGCTGGAACATCTATTTTCAATACTCTCGGTGAGACAACCAATATCACTGCAAATAACTTGCAGATGATCGCAACCACCGGCTCGATCGGGTTGCCAAACAAGTTAAATCCAGATCCTGCGCACAACACGTTCGCCATCGGCACACGTGTTAATTTGATGGCCGCCAGCAGTGCCACGGGAATCTACGTTCGGGAATTCGACGGCGCCGTTATCGGTGATACCGGGTCGCTGGCTTTTACCTCCGTCAACTTCAATTCAACTCGTTCCGCCACCGTCGTTCCGGGATTGAGTGGCATGACCACAACCGCAGGCGGGCCAATTTTATTGCAATCCCTAACGGGTGACCTAGTCGTCGACAGCAGAATCTCTGCACTCGGTTCGGCGGACGTGGACGGAGATGGAATTATAGATGGCGACGTGCTGCTTCAAACCCTTGCCGCGAGTGGTGATATCACAGTCAATGCCACTATCACTACGGCTGTTGGCCACGTCAGCTTGAAGTCATTTGACGATATCCTATTGAACTCCAGCATCACGACCGGTGGAGCTGGAACGGTCTATTTGGAATCGGGTAGGGGAGTGGCAGGCACGACGCACGATGTCCTCATGTCCGCCACTGCGACGGTTAACACCGTCAATCAAAACGTAGCTGTTGTTGCCAACGGCAACATCGCTTTAGGCAGCATCAATGCTGGAACAGGCGATGTGAGTTTGACTGCTGCAGAATCGATCACCGATGCCAAGGCCGACAACACTCTCAATATTACCGCTCGCAATTTGCGAATAGTGGCTGATAGCGATGCCAACGGCATTGGCTTCGTCGGCGCAAGCGACCTGCTCAATACGCCCAATCAAAACGTCAATGCAATCGACACGTCGGTCGTGCTTTTGGCTGCTCAAAGCGCCCAAGGAACATACATTCGTGAACTCAATGACGTGACGGTGGGGGACACCGGTGCCATCACCGTCAAACAGGTCCAGTTCAATTCAACCACAGTAGACATAACCGCGGCCGCTATCGCTGGCTTAAGAACTACAACTGGCGGCCCAATCAAGCTGCAAAGTGTTGCGGGCAACATGGTTGTAGATCGGGCGGTCGATGCGAACGGAGCTGGAGATGTGTTGTTGCAGACGCTCGACGCAGGGAGTGTCACGCTCAACAATACAGTGCAATCCGGTACCGGGAACATCAGTGTCAAAGCCTTTGATGACATCCTCATGAATTCCACTATTGCAACCGGTGGAGCTGGTACTGTTTACTTAAAAACAGGCCTAACCGCCCCCGGCAGCACGCATGACATCGTGATGGCCGCGGGGACATCCATAACAACGGCCGATCAAAACATAGCCTTGGTTGCCAACGGCAAGATCGACCTGCGAGTCATCAACGCGGGCACTGGCAATGTCAGTTTGACGGCTGCTGAATCCATCAACGATGCCAAAGCGGACAACCTTGTCAATATCACTGCTCGCAATCTGCGAATGATCGCTGATAGCGACGCGAACGGAACGGGCTCGATCGGGGCCAGCGACCTGCTCAACACACCCGATCAGAATATCAACGCGATCGACACCGCCGTGACTCTAATTGCCGCTCGCAGCACCCAAGGCATTTACATTCGAGAAGCCAACGATGTTGTGGTGGGTGATACCGGCCCGATCACTGTCAAACAAGTCAACTTCAACTCGACGTCCCCTGACCTCATTGCCCCGGCTTTGACTGGTTTCGCCACGATTGTAGATGGCCCCATCAAATTGCAAAGCGTAGCCGGTAACATCGTTGTTAATCAAGCCATCAGTGCCAATGGTGTTGGAGACGTACTAGTGCAGGCTCTGACTGCAGGGAGTGTGACCCTCAATGCGGCCGTGCTATCCAGCACCGGCCACATCAGTATCAAAGCGTTTGACGACATCCTGATGAATTCCAGTATCTCGACCGGTGGAGCCGGCACGGTCTATTTGGAATCGGGCAAGGGTGTGGCAGGCACGACGCACGATGTCCTCATGTCGGCCACAGCGACGGTTACCACCGTCAGTCAAAACGTGGCTGTGGTTGCCAACGGCAACATCGCTTTAGGCAGCATCAACGCTGGAACGGGCGATGTGAGTCTAACCGCTGCCGAATCGATCACCGACGCCAAGGCTGACAACACGCTCAATATTACGGCTCGCAACTTGCGAATGGTGGCTGATAGCGATGCCAACGGTACCGGTTTCATCGGCGCAAGCGACTTGCTCAATACCCCCAATCAAAACGTCAATGCAATCGATACTTCGGTCGTGCTTTTGGCCGCACAGAGCGCTCAAGGAACATACATACGTGAACTCAATGACGTGACAGTAGGGGACACAGGAGCCATCACAGTAAAACAAGTCCAGTTCAATTCAACAACAGCAGACGTAACAGCGGCTGCTATCGCTGGTTTGAGAACCACGCCAGGCGGTCCAATCAAGCTGCAAATTGTTGCGGGCAACTTGGTTGTCAATGAAGCGGTTAATGCGAACGGAGCTGGAGATGTGTTGTTGCAGACGCTCGACGCTGGCAGTGTTACACTGAACTCGACCGTTCAATCCGGTACGGGGAACATCAGCGTCAAAGCCTTTGATGACATCCTCATGAATTCGACCATTGCAACCGGTGGAGCTGGTACTGTTTACTTAGAAACAGGCCTAACCGCCCCCGGCAGCACGCATGACATCGTGATGGCCGCGGGGTCATCCATAACAACAGTCAATCAAAACATAACTTTGGTTGCCAATGGCAAGATTGACTTGCGAGTCATCAGCGCGGGCACTGGCGATGTCAGTTTGATGGCCACTGAATCCATCAACGATGCCAAAGCGGACAACCTCGTCAATATTACCGCTCGCAATCTGCGGATGATCGCGGATAGCGACACGAACGGTACGGGCTCGATCGGGGCCAGCGACCTGCTTAACATGTCCGATGAAAACGTCAACGCCATTGACACCGCCGTGACTCTGGTTGCCGCTCGCGGCGCCCAAGGCATTTACATTCGAGAGGCCAACGATGTAGTGGTGGGTGATACCGGCCCGATCACTGTCAAACAAGTCAACTTTAACTCGACATCGCCCGACCTCACGGCCCCGGCACTGACTGGGTTAACCACCACTCCAGTTGGCCCCATCAAATTGCAGAGCGTAGCCGGTAACATCGTCGTCAGCCAAGCACTCAGTGCCGGTGGCGTTGGAGATATTCTTGTGCAAACTTTGACTGCAGGGAGTGTAACTCTCAATGCGGTTGTTCAGTCCGATACTGGCCACATCAGCATCAAGTCCTTTGACGACATCCTATTAAATTCCAGTATCGCAACGGGTGGCACCGGCACGGTCTATTTGGAATCGGGCAAGGGAGTGGCAGGCACGACGCACGATGTCCTCATGTCGGCCACTGCGACGGTTACCACCGTCAATCAAAATGTAGCTTTGGTTGCCAATGGTAATATTGCACTTGGACGCATCAACGTCGGAACGGGTAATGTAAGTCTAACTGCGGCCGAATCGATCACGGACGCAAAGCTCGACAACACTCTCAATATTACCGCTCGCAATTTACGAATAGTTGCGGATAGCGATGCAAACGGTACAGGCAAGATCGGTGACGACGACCTTTCCGATTTCAAGTCGATTGATACGTCGGTGGTACTCGTGAGCGCAAGTAGTGCTCAGGGCATTTATCTTCGTGAAGTCAACGATGTCATTGTCGGTGATTCAGGGGTCATTACGGTCAAGCAGGTTCATTTCAATTCGACAACGGCGGACATTGCGGCTCCCTCGCTCTCCGGTTTGATTACGACGCAACTCGGCCCAATTAAGTTACAAAGCATTGGCGGCAACTTATCGATTGACTCCAACGTTTCGGCGGGTCCATCTTCGCTCGCCGACGTTGCACTTAAAGCCGACGTAACCCTAAAATCCTTGGTTGGCCATATCGACGAGGGGACTAGTCTAGCGCACGTAGAGGGAAGACTATTGACGATTGTTGTGGGCACCTATGCTCATTTGCACGACACGCGGGTTGCCGCTTTGGATGCAACGGTAATATCGAATGGCGCTCTCGCGAGAACTTGGCAAACAGTCAATACACTCGCTTCCGATCGGGGCGACGACTTTTTGAACAATTTGACTACGATTGCAAATCCAACGCTGGACAGTGCATTGTCCAGTACCTATCGATTTGGGGACAAGTATAGCGGTCAATACGCATTGTATCTCGTAAACTCGGCGAGTTTGACGGTCAACAACATCTCGGCCGGTCCAAGTGCATCGCCGAACGTCTACGTTGCGACCACAGGAAGCTCGGATTTGCGGATTTCAGGTCCAGTTATTACGAAAAGTACGACGGTAGATGCAGGAGGAATCGTTCTCATAGGAGGTCGGGATTTGATTCTCGATGTTTCGGCGGCCGCCAAGCTGGAAACGCAAACGACTCTTTACACGCAGACCATCGAGCAAATTGGTCTAGATGTCACGTATTTGAATGGTCGATTCTTTGATGCCGGTGAAGGCATCGAACCCAACAGCACGCGATTGACAACGACACGCTATGTGGTTCCGATTTACTCTGGTGGGTCGACCGCGGACATAGACTTCCAAACGCATGTTTACCAGAAAGTCGTTCTGCAGTTTGGGAACGTGGGAGAAGCTGGCTTTGTCACGATCGTAGGCTATGCCGACAAGAACTATGAACTATTCGATACTGCTGGCGATCAAGGAACTCGCGCCGAACGAAGCAGCAACGCAGCTCCAATAACCAATTTCCCACTTAGCCCTACCAATGCAGCAGTTTTTACGCGTAGCGTTGACTTGTCGCAGTTTTTCCTCCTCGAAAACCAATTGCTGCCTACGGACGCGATTGTGAGGCGAGCCCCCGACTTCTTTTTGTTTGAAAACGGATCTGCAGTGACGGCGGCGGGCATCAAGGACCTGGCCTTTGAAGCCGCTTCAATTGACAACGTCACGTCGCAGGGAGGCCTGGGCGGGTCTGTTATACCACCGGACGTTCAACCAGCCAAGGCTCCGATACCAGGCACGTTTACGGTTCCGATCGACATTGCCCCACCCCCATTTATTAAGCCTCCAGAAATTGAATTAGTAAGTACGCTTGAGCGAGTCAAGGAAATCACTGTTTATCGGGTTATCTACAACGACATAGATCGAGATGGGCAAGCCGATCCCGATGAGTTACCATCCTCGGATGACGTGCTGAAGCAAGTCAGCAAACCGGGAGACAACGACACGCTCGGCCAAAAGTTCGATAAACTCAAGGCAACGATTCCGACGAAAGATTCTTTATCGCCAACCCCTGCGGAAATCGAAGCGTTCAAGGCAGGGCTTCGCGCCGCCCCAGAATCTCCTAGCGGTGCCTACGCCATCGTTGAAAAAGGACAAGATGGCAAAGAGCAGGTCCTCGAAGTGTTTGCCGTGCGAGATTGGGAAGAGAAAAAGACCGAAGACAGCAATGAATTGCCGATCGTACCGTTGACTGAGGACCCTCCGAATGTCATTCCCGATGCGAAGCCACCAGCGAACGGCAAACCGAACGATGAAGCCAGTCTGCTGCATCCTTCGTGGCAACATCGTGATGATCAGATCGCATATTTCGATGAAGGCAATGGTTCAAGCCAGCAGTCCAACCGAACGCGACTAGCATCTGCGGGGCTGCTTTTTGGTTCTCTTTGGATCGTTCGTGAAACAACAAAATCCAAAGAGGACGCGGTTTCGCCATCGATCTTGGAGATGCATTCGATTGGCTTTAGTTCAAGTGAAAGACGTCACCGTAGATTGCGAACGAAACTAGGGAGCTAGTTTGGACGCAGGTTTGGTTTCCGATTTTTTTACGATCCATACAGTGTTTAGTATTCTAGTGGAGAGAATTCATGGGAAAATGTCCCAAGTGCAATAGTCAAGTGAAATTCAAGGCCGTTCGATGTCCCAAATGCGGGGCGGCTTTGAATGTAACACCTTTGAATGTACAGCCTTTGAATGAAACACCGTCATCCACAGGAACACTCAATGCGGATGATCTTGCCAAGATGGCATCGGATCCGAAAGCGAGTGATCGTCCCAAACCGGGCGGAACATTGGATCCTGCTGAATTTAGAAGCTCGGACATTCCACCGGTGGGAAGCGGCACCATTGCGGATGTTACTGCCAGCCCTCCAATTGTTGTGACGCACGAAGAGGCCGAATCCGACAAACGCAAAACCGTTGCTCTACCAGATCTAGGGGGGGAACAAAAGAGTGACAACAAGCCAAACAGCACTTGGATCTACGGGGACGAAGAGAAGCGTGGCTTGTCCGAGGGCAAAGGCAACTCTGGGTCGGAGGGACAACTCAAACGCGTTTGGGAAGCGGCCATTGGTTCCTCCGGAAAAGATTCGAAGCAATCCTTGCGTCACGAACGAGCCGAGGCCTCGGATTCGGTGTTCCGAAGAGTCGCGACACGCCAAGTTGCCGATGCCAACTCCAAGGAGTCGGCAGCAGCGGACTACCAGATCCAAAACAAAGTTGGCGAAGGTGGGATGGGAATCGTGTTTTCTGCGATTCAAACCGCTGTCAATCGAGTCGTTGCCATCAAATCGATTCGAGCCGACAAGCGAGAAAACGATACGGCTAGAAAGCAGTTCTTTTATGAAGCGGAAATCACGGCCGAGTTGGATCACCCCAACATTCCTCCTATTTATGAATTGGGTACAACCAGCGACGGCTTGCTGTTCTATTCGATGAAGCTGATCGTAGGAACGGAATGGCAAAAGCTGATGGCGAAAAAGTCGCGCGAAGAGAACTTGGAGATTTACAATAAGATTGCCGATGCCGTAGCATTTGCGCATTCCAGAGACGTGATTCACCGTGACTTGAAGCCCGACAACGTGATGTTGGGGACTTATGGTGAGGTTTATTTGACGGACTGGGGTTTGGGAATCAATTTGTCTAAAAGGAAGTCGATTGATTTCGGTGGAACCCCGGACTTTATGTCCCCTGAGATGGCGGCTAATCGTCCGGACAAGATAGGGAAAGCCAGCGACATTTATCTGCTCGGTGGGATCCTATTTCAGGTTATTACAGGTATGCCACCGCACGTTGGTCGATCGCCAATGGATCGGCTCAATGCCGCGAAACGAAATGAGATCGCCCCGACCAACATCGATGATCCCTTGCTCGAAATTGCAATGATTGCAATGTCGGCGGAGCCGGCCGACCGTTATACATCGATAGGAGAGTTGCAAGCTGCCATTGGGCTAGTTCGCAAGCATGCCGAGAGCATCGCCCTGGCGGAGCGATCCGCTGAAACCGCAAAGGCCGCAGAGAGTTCCAAGGACTACGATCGGTTTACCCGAGCGATCTTCGGTTTCCGCGATGCGATCGACATGTGGAGCGATAACAAACCAGCCAAAACTGGATTGCAGAGTGCTCGCTATGCCTATGGTCAATGCGCGTTTGACAAGGGTGACTATGACTTGGCATTACAGACCTTGGTCCGGACAGTCGAGAAGGAATCGAAACTGTACGACAAGGCGGCCAAGGCTAAGTTGGCAGTGGAGCAACGCGAGCAACGATTTAAAACTCTTCGAAGCGTTTTTGTACTTGCGATTCTGGGATTCCTCACAATATCGACGGCGCTGGCTGGATTTGCATCACTTAAGTGGCGGGGCGAATCGGTTGCAACGACCAAAGCAGTAGAAGAGGCAACAAAAGCAATCGATGCCAAAAAGGTGGCTGAACAAGAGACAGTCAAGGCTCTTGCAGCGGAAAAAACTGCGATCGAAGCCCAGAAAAAAGAAGAGATCGAGAAAAGGAGAGCGCTGGCAGCGGAGGAATCCGCGAACGACGCGAGAAAAAAAGAAGAGCTAGAAAAGATGCGAGCCCTTGCTGCGGAAGAAAAAGCCGTAATAGCGAAAGAGAACGAGGAAAAGCAAAAGCTAAAGGCAATCGATGCTGAAGAAGCAGCCGTTTCCTCTGCCAAGGAGGCTCGCCTAGCGGAAAAGGACGCAAAACAACGTGCAGCCCAAGTGCAAATCGGAGATGCACAGTCCAAAACGGCTCTAGCCAGATTGCAGCTCGAACAATTCGACGTACAAGGGGCATCAAAACTCTTAGACGAAGTCAAGTCCGTGGACGCTTCGATTTTCGGCGACAAGTTGCCACAGTTCGACGCTTGGCCTTTGCATCGCGTCAATTTGCTTAGCAACGCGGATTTGCCCAAGGAAGAATTGGGTGGTGTGGTGACAGCAATGGACTTCGCGTTGGGACGCAATATTGGCGTCGCCGGAACCGCCGACGGCAAGATTCATAAGATCTCCTTGGACGGCAAGAAACTCAAAGTCGAACAGACGATTACCGTCCCGGGTGCGAGTATCGATGCGGTCGCCATTTCTCCAACCGGAGACGAAGCGGTGGTGACCATGACGGGCAACGGCAAGAGCGAGATGCGCGCATGGCCTCTTTCCGGTAACGAATTGTTCAAAGTGTCAGTCCTGGAGAATCGTTCCTTCCAGCAAGTGATTTACAGTCCGGATGGAACACAGTTGATCGCTGGCATCAACAGTGGAATTTGGAGTTGGAAACGGCAGGGAAAATGGTATTCCGATACCACGGAAAAGCAGATCGAGATCCTCAGCAATGTGAAGGGTCGGTTAACTCAATTGCAATGGATCGATCGGGATACGGCCTTGGCCGTATCCATGCTCGAGAAGCCCGTCGTGTATGTGCTGAATATTAATGCCAAAACAAGCCGGTCGGTGGATCTGCCAGAGAGTCTTGCCTCCGCATTGCGAGTGGCCACGTTTACGGGACGAGGAAATCGGCTGCTGTTTGGACTTAGCGATGGCAGTCTTTTGTCGGGTAATCTCGTGTTGTCCAAGAATGCAGAAGGTCGTCCGACGATTAACGATTTATCCGAACTCCCCAAAAAACACCGAACAGCCATCACTCAAATATCGGTGCATCCCAGCGGCGAATTGATCACCGTCAGCGATGAGCCGGTGGCTCATGTTTGGCGTGTCAGCGAAGATCGCAATGTACGGTACGATACGTTCTTGGCCGGAGTGCCGAGCACCTCCGCATCCACCAACAATTTGGTGCATGCCGCCATTATTGGGGATGGGTTGATTGCAGGAATCGACAAGCTTGGGTCGGCGGTATTGTGGGACGTCGAACGCCAAAAGCAGCGACGTCAACTTACGCGTTCCTCCGAGCGAGGAGCCGAATTCTACCCTGCACCCATCCTTCATGTCTTTAACCGAGGCAAAACCGATCAGGCTTTTGCCGTCGACAGCAAGGGGGTTGTCGATCTTTGGAGTTTGCAATCCGGTCGAACGAGCAAAATCGAAGGGTTGCGTTGGAGTTACTTTGGACACACCCCAGGAGCCGAGTTTGCAGATTCAGCGGTTGACTTGAACGCAGGCATTGTGGTTACGTCAGCTTCACTCATGAAAGCGGACACTCGCTATCTAGTCGATCCATCCAGGACGCGAGAGTTTTGTGTCTGGAATCTTAAGACAGGAAACATGATTTATCGGTGGCTGGATCCATCGGATGAAAAAATCACACCGAGGATATCGCTACTTGCGGATGGTCAACAGATCCTCATTGCCAGCGATAGCGAAACGAGGATTATTGGTCTAGATGGCAAATCTGTTTTTGTGAATAAGGGAATGGGGACGTATTTTGCGATTTCCAACCCGCGAGATCCGAACTTGGTAGCGATGATCAAACGATCTGGTTTAACATGGTTGTGGGATCGTAGGAGCGGTTGGAATGCACCGACTTCCGGTATCACTTCCGACGGGACAGATAGCGAACCGGCGAAAGCGGTTTGGACCGAAGATGGTAACCGGCTTTTCGTGGCCAATGACAATGGTCGGGTATTCGTCTACGAACGAAAAGGCAATTCACTTAGTTTGATCCGTCGAGCGTCGGAGGCCGATAAGCCGTGGGTTGCGTTTTTTGGATCTGGGTATCGAGTGCCCCATCATTATGATCTGGACATGGCCGTATCGACAGTCGACAAAACATCCGACCGACTCTACATGAATTTGCGCATTCCGGGAAGCATTCCTAAATCGCGTCAAACGCAAGTGGTTGTATCCAGGGGTGCATTGGCGTTTGGCGACCAGCAGATCGATGAGAAGGAAGGGACCTATTGGCTTGACGATCCGAGTCATGCGGCACCCCTATTCACCGAAAAAATTCATGATCGTTTTGGCCTTGGGGGCAAAGGCAAAGACGGTGCTGTCTCTCGTGTCAAAGCAGGGGAGCACACTCTCGTCTCGACACGTTCTGCCAAAGTGTACGATCTTGTTGACAAATCATCGCGATTGGTCAGTTTGGGGCGTCAGCCGATGATGAGTGCGACGAGTGATCGCGATGGCAAGTCGCTTTTGACGTTGCACAAGGATGGGGCCATATGGAAGTTTGAACTCACCGCTGACGATAAAGGTCAATGGAGTCCGGTCGAATATGCTGGAGTTGGATTCACACAGATTGCCATATCACCAGATGGCGAGCAACTTGCTTTGCTGAACGAATCGGACGGAAATCTCAAGATCGTAAATGCAGCTACGGGTGTCGGCATCGACGAGATAGCCGGTGTGGCCGTTATCGGTTGGGATCCTCAGTCGGATGCGACGTTGGGCATCGCGTTTGCGGATGGGAAGGTACAACGCAAGAGCAAAGCGGGGAAAATGGAATTGAATGGAATAATGCTCAAGGAAGGCACGAAGATCAAGTCGCTCAATTTCTTTTCGGAGAATTGGAGCAACCCTGCAACGCCACCGGTTCGATATGTTATGGTACAGACCGAGGATTCCGTGGCCGGGAAGGTTTTCTTTGTGCCTATCGGCAACGCGGGAGAAAAGTTAGACGACGATAACAAGACATGGGAGCAAAGCATTGGACGAGGCCTTACGTTGCGGGCATCACCCACCGAGTCTGTCTTTGTGACGGGAGAAGATTCGGGGACAGTAACGGTTTGGTTTGCAAGTCCCACGTGGGAGAAAGCGGGCCGTCTATTTGACCTGGAGGGGCACCAGGGTGCAGGCATTGAGTGCATAGCGTTTAGCAATGATGGAACAACACTTATGACATCCGACCGGAACAACAGACTCTTTGGCTGGTTAACCGTGGATGTTAGGACAAGCAAGTAACAGGTAAAACAGTCGATGCAAGCTCAGCCCTCGGATCCAAACGGTTTGCCAACACAAGAGCAAAACGCTGAGGATGCAAATTCCAAAATCTGGAACCAATTATTGGAATCCACGTTGGTTCAGCGAGCCCGATCACTCAGCAAAGTTGAGTGGTCTAAGCTATGCGAAGTGGCGAGGGAGTTTGACGGAGGTCAGTCGACGCTTGAGGAATTCGTGGTCGCGTTGGTGGGAACTTTTCTTTCGAATCGATTTCCTGCGACGGTTACTACCGCCGAATACCTTAAGCAGATGAGCCGTTCGATTGGGCAAACACTTTGCAGTGACCCAATTTCGCGTCAACGTCTTGTGGATTTCCATCAACACCTTCGCGGAATGAACTGTGGGAACTGAATCGCCGACAGGTGCTGCCGAACTCATTGCCGACGGACGAGCGTTGGTACGATCGTTGGCCCTTCGGATCCATCGGAATGTTCCGGTCAAAGTCGATCTGGAAGATTTGATCGCGTATGGCGAGTTAGGGCTGGCCGAAGCGGCTCGCGATTTCGAACCGGAGCGGGGCAACCAGTTTAGTACGTTTGCATACTATCGCATTCGCGGCGCAATTTATGATGGCATGGCCAAAATGACCTGGACGAGTCGCGCCCGGTATCGCAGACTGCGATGCGAGAGCATGGCGAATCAAGTATTGGAGTCGGAACGAGAAAAGTCGGCTGGAAAGCTGTCGTCAGTGGAAGAATATGGAGATTGGTTCGCTCGAACCACCGAGCAGCTTGCGGTTGTCTATTTGGCAAGTGGAATCGATTCCGAGGTCGACGCGGTCAATACGGTGGCGGATCCACACGAATCCGCCGCCCAAAGATTCATGCATCGGGAGGTGAGTGAGAAGGTCAGAGCGCTTGTAGCGAAGCTGCCGCTTTCGGAATCGAGATTGATCCAATTGGTCTATTTTGAAGGCTATACATTGCAAGATGCGGGAAACATACTGGGATTTAGTAAATCATGGGCGAGTCGACTACACGCTAAAGTGCTCGAGAATCTCGCCATTGAAATGAGGCGATTGGATCTGCACGACTGAGAAGGCACACATGGGATTATTGAATTTGGAATTGATATTGAGCCCGATCTCGCTCGATCAGCCATGTGGTTTGTGCAAGGAAACGAGCGATAGTCTCGAGCTTTTGAATGCATTTTCGCTCATGCAGCAGTCGGGTGAAACGGCCCGCAAAATAGAAAAGGCGAGGGCTGACCTGGAGTTGCTGCCGCCGATGCTGCGAGCCGACGTGGTTCGAGATTCCGCAGGTCGATCGAATGATCCCAAAAAGGATCCAGATTGGGCCTCTGTCGCACTTCAATGCACCGATATCCTTGAAAAGTATTCCAAGGACACACGGGTCCTGAGCTGGCTTCTCGAAGCGATGCTCCGCGCTCATGGCTATCGCGGCTTTTGCGAAGCCTTAGATGCCGTGAATGGGTTGGTCGAGACTTACGCTAACCAACTCCACCCAGTCGACCCATCCGACCCAGTTTACGCAATTGGCTTTCTAGACAGACTCAATCAATCCTCGAGCCTCCTGGACGGGCTCGGCCGGGTCACGGTAACGTCGCGCTCCGGCCTATGTTATTCCTCCAAAATACTAGCGAGGCATTTGGAGAGTCTTTCCTCTGAGCAAAAGTCTGAGATGCAGGAAGCAGGGATGCTGAGCTATGATCAGATCGATGCGGAGATCGAAAATTCGGAGGTGTCCGAACTCAAGGAGTTTCTTGAAGACATCGACAAAGCGATTGCAGCATCAGAAAAGCTGGACCAACTATTGACATCGCATTCCGGAAAAGCATTCTTCGGATTCAATCGAATCAGAAACGAATTGCAAACCATTCGGACTTGGTTTCAGGAGTTGACTCAAAGCAAATTAGCAGAACACACCGAATCACCGTCAGCGTCCGAAGAGGGAGACGATTCGGCAAATGCGTCGTCCGATTCGAACAAGGGAATTCCTGCAACCAAATCAGGGGCTTACCAGTCGAGAGAGGAAGCATTGAGTAGTTTGGTAAAAGTTGCGAGTTACTTCCGACGGACAGAACCGCACTCACCCCTCTCCTACTCCTTGGAACAGGCTGTCCGCTGGGGTAAAATGCCGTTGCCAGACCTGTTGATGGAATTGGTTCGAAACGATGAAGTCCGAGAAGAGATGTTTCGTCGGATGGGAATCCAAGAAAAATCCCGAGAGGAAAGCAATTAAAAATTGCAAATGCATTCAAATTCGGTTATGTTCGACAGAGGTATTTGGTAATTTGCGTTTATCGGTATCCATTCTCTGCAACTTGTAAAGAGACTTCGAGGAATCTATGAGTTCTGTCCATGACAAGCTGAATCGCGTTCGAAAACCTCGGGTGCATATTACGTACAATGTCGACACTGGGGACGCGACCGAAAAAAAGGAGTTGCCATTCTTGATGGGCGTGGTTGGCGATTTTTCCGGCAACCCGATGAAGCGCAGCAGTACCGGTGAGTACGAACCGGCCGAGTTGAAAACTCTTCGCGATCGCAAGTTTGTCAATATCGATCGTGACAACATCAACGAAGTACTGAAGCAAATGACTCCGGGTGTGGCCATGGAAGTCGACAATACGATAAAGGGAGACGGTACGAAAATGAAAGTCAATTTGGCTTTCGAATCGTTGAAAGATTTCGACCCAGCGAAAGTGGCGATGCAAGTGCCCGCGCTCAAAAAACTGCTCGATGTACGAAGTCAATTGAGCGAGCTTTTGACAAAGGCCGATGTAAGTTCGAAGCTGGACGCAACCCTCGAAGAAGTGTTAAAGAACACCGAAAACGTACAAGCGTTGGCCAAAGAACTTGGCATTTCGAAAGATGAAAAGCCCGAGTGACGCTGGTTCGCTGTTACGACAGTATTTCTTAGCAGTGGCTCCCAGGTTGAGGAATATTGCTAAAGCATTAACATAATGAAGTCTTGAATTTCTAGTCGCTAGGTTTTAGGAACATTCCATGGCAGAAACCAATCCGCAATCCGCTGGTAGTAAACAGGCCACAACAGAAACCAAAGTCGGGTTTCTTGAAGCTGCAATCAAGGCCACCAAGCAAACAGAGCGATCCCACGCAGAAGCCCTGCTAAAGACATTCACGGAGCAAGCCCTGGAAGGGACGGTGACCTTCGACAAAAACATCACCAAATCGATTGCCAAGGCAATTGCAGGAATTGATGAAGTCGTATCGAAGCAGCTTGCTGCTATTATGCATGACCCCGGGTTCCAAAAACTTGAGGGTTCATGGCTTGGCCTAAACTACCTCGTCATGAATAGCGAAACTGGAACGCAACTTAAGCTTCGAGTGCTCAACTGCAAAAAGCGTGAGCTACAAAGAGATTTGGCGGACGCCATTGAGTTCGACCAAAGCCAACTGTACAAGAAAATTTACGAAAACGAGTTTGGTCAGCCTGGTGGTATCCCTTATGGTTCCTTGGTTGGGGACTACGAGTTTACAAACCATCCTGATGACATGGCGATGCTGCGAAATGTTTCGAGTGTTGCGGCAGCGGCGTTTTGCCCGTTCATTGCGTCGGCGGCGACCGGGCTCTTTGGGTTTGACTCGTGGACTGAGCTCAACGCCCCTCGGGATCTTGCAAAGATCTTTGATACTCAAAGCTACATTGGCTGGAAAAGCTTCCGCGAAACTGAGGATTCGCGGTTTGTCGTTTTAACCATGCCGCGTACACTTGCTCGTCTTCCCTACGGTGCCCACACCAAACCGATCGATGAGTTTGGATTCGAAGAAGTGGCGTTGGGTGCCGACAACAAGCCAACGACAGTTGCTCATGACGATTACTGTTGGATGAGCACTGCGTACGTCATGGGAGCGCGTTTGACGGATGCCTTTGCCAAGTACGGATGGTGCACATCCATTCGCGGTGCCGAGGGTGGCGGCAGAGTTGACAACCTGCCGACCCACGTTGTCAAGGGCGAGGATGGCGACACGGAAGTAAAGTGTCCAACTGAAGTGTTGATTCCGGATCGGAGAGAGAAGGAGATCAGCGACTGCGGCTTCCTGCCATTGTGCAATTACAAGGACAAGGACTATTCCGTATTTTTTGGTGGTCAAACGACACAAAAGCCGAAGAAGTACGAGGGCAAAGATGGAGATTACGCAACCTCGAACGCCGCAATTAGCGCTCGCCTCCCCTACATCTTGGCGACTTCTCGAATAGCACACTACTTGAAGGTCATGGCGCGTGACCGAGTGGGAGCATTCATGGAACGTGACGACTGTGAGCAGTGGCTCAACAACTGGATCATGAATTATGTGACTGCTTCGAATAAACCCTCAGCAGAAGAAAAAGCAACTCATCCATTGGCCGACGCAAAGATCATGGTTTCCGAAGTTCCTGGTCAGCCAGGTTCCTATTCAGCCGTTGCGTTGCTCAGGCCCTGGTTGCAATTCGAGGAACTGACCACCTCGATGCGTTTGGTTGCCAAGATCAAGCAAGGTACGTAAGGCACAAATCGGATCTTGACTAACTACAGACGGCAATCGGCGTATGAGTTTCGTGGGAAATCAGGGACAGCAAAAGCAGCTACTTCACCTCGAAACCCAACTTGGCGATGAGCCTTCGTCCATTTCAAGTTATGATTCCGCGGGGCAGAATGCTCGCCCGCTTTTCGACAGTATCCGATCTATCGGTACGCCACGCGAGGAGAGTGGGCAAGCCAAAAACAATCATGGAGCGTTGGACGATTTCCTTGCAGAACCATCCTGGGCCCGCAAGTTGGCGTTATGGCTTGGTTCCGATAATATACGCAAATGGGCTTCCTCAAAAAATGCGGTCTCGCAACAGATTGCTAGAGACATTGCTCGCATCGACAAGCTGATTGCAAGTCAGCTCAACGCTATCCTTCATCACGAAAAGTTCAAGCGGTTGGAAGCGTCCTGGCGTGGACTGGACTATTTGTTAGCGTGTAAGGAACAGCACTATAATCCATCGTCCCAAGTGCAATTGCAGGTGTGGAATGTTTCCTGGGCAGAGTTGCGGAACGACCAGGAGGGGGCAATCGAGTTCGACCAGAGTTTGTTCTTCAAGAAGGTATACGAAGAGGGAATTGGCACACCAAACGGTACTCCCTTTAGTGCGATCCTTGTTGATTTTGATCTTCATCCACGGCCTTCGCGTGAACATCCATTCGATGACATCACCATTCTGAGGCGAATGTCGGAAACATCCGCTGCGGCCTTTGCACCGCTGTTCATCAACGCATCACCATCGATGTTCGGCGTTGATGCATTCGACGAACTTCGACAGACGCTCGATTTGGAATCGCTACACCAAAAATTAGATTATTTCGGATGGCAGCGATTCCGCGAGACGGAGGAATCTCGGTTCGTATCTGTGGTGCTGCCTCGGATGTTGATTCGCAGGCCTTATCGGCCTGAGAGCAATCAGCATCTTAGCTTTGCGTTTGAGGAAATCCTGGCGAACCGGGACGATCATCTTTGGGGTGGTGCCGTTTTCGGGATAGGTGAGGTCCTGATCCGCAATTTCTCAGAGTCGGGTTGGTTTTCCAACATCCGCGGAGTGGAACGTGGGATCGTTTCAGGCGGGCTAGTTGTCGGACCGACGCGAGATGAGTTTGAGACAGAACCGGATGCCAATGCGACCAAGCCATTAACGGATATCATGATAACCGATAGTTTCGAACGCCAATTCTCCAAGATTGGATTCATGGCGCTTTGCCCTTGCAAGGATACGTCGCTTGGGGCATTTTATTCCTGCCCCTCGGCACAAAAGCCGCGTCGATACAATGGAGCCGAGGCGAGCGCGAATTCGGAACTTTCAACACTAACCAACTACATCCTTTGTGCTTCGCGCTTTGCGCATTACATCAAAGTGATAACGCGTGACAAGATTGGGGGAAGCATGGATGCAAGTGATCTTCAGTCGTTTTTGTCCGACTGGCTCATCGACTATGTGAATCGCGATCATGAAGCGAGTCCAACGCGTCGAGCGGAAAAACCCTTGTTGGATGCGTCGGTTCAAGTGCGTCCGAAACCAGGGCGAGCTGGCGAGTACGAATGCGAGATTCAACTTGAGCCCTTTCACAGTTTCGATGATGTACGAGCATCATTGAAGCTCGATACTCGCCTCGTCACCCGTCGTCAAACCCAATAAGATTGGAGAGATCAAACCATGCAAGCAGAGAGCTTATTTAAGTCAGGGCAACTCACCGAAGCCGTCGATTCGCAATTGAGTTTTGTTAAAAAAAATCCTTCCGATGGTCACGCTCGGTTCTTTCTGGCAGAGCTAGCTGCATTCCAAGGTGACTGGGATCGTGTGGATCGACAATTGGATGCGATCGCGGCGCAGGACAGCAAGGTCGCCATGCTTCCACTGCTCTTTCGACAACTCGTGCGTGCCGAGATCCTGCGGGAGCAAGTTTTTTTCGAGGGACGAGCACCGGAGTTGGTGGTCAGCTTGGCCCAGGACTGCCAGCTTCAACTAGAAGCATGCACGGCCTTGCGCTTGGGACAATTCGAGGATTGCAAACGACTGCTGGAACAGGCTGATTCGGAGCGACAACTCTTGCATGGAACGTGTGATGGCAGGGGCTTTGAAACACTTTTGGATGCAGATGATCGATTGCGTGGAATAGCGGAAATTTTGACCGCATCGGGAAAGTATTTTTGGGTACCTTGGAATAGCATTCAATCGATTGAGTTCTCAAAACCCGAACGTCCCATGGATTTGATTTGGCGCAAGGCATCGATCAGTGTCAAGGACGGACCCGAAGGGGAAGTCTATATCCCAGCGCGATATCCACAACCAGCAGGTTGGACGGATGTGGAACGACTGGGTCGCACGACGACATGGGTTGAGCATGCCAATGGGATTGTGACTGGGGTTGGCCAACGGACGCTCCTGGTTGAAGAGGATGGGATTCCTATGTTGGAGATAGGTCAGATCACCATGGACTCCTCCGAAGAAGGCGTGTAATGAACCGAGATCAAGGAATGATATGAGTCGCATACGCCCAGATCAACTTTTGTTGCCAAGTGTGTTTGATAGACTGTTGGACTTTGAGCCCGACAATCGAAATGAGGCCCCTCGAGATCGCGCACAATTGTTGCGAGACCTTAAGGCAAGCGTGCGACGCGATCTTGAGAACTTGCTCAACACTCGCATCCTGATACCGTACATTCCCAAGGATCTCACGCAGTTGGAATCTTCGCTCGTCAATTATGGTATTCCGGATTTTGGAAACGCCATCTTGGAATCCTCCAATTCCATGGAGTTCATGCGCAAAACGATCGAGGAGGCCATCAAGCAGTTTGAAACTCGCTTTCAGTTTGTCCGCGTTGAGCTTGGTTTCGGAACTAACAATCGATTGAGTCGCTCGCTGCAATTCGTGATCGATGGAATTCTTTATGCGGAACCCGCTCCCGAACCCGTTGCCTTTAGTACACAGTTAAACACGATAGCTAACGCATTTCGGGTGCATGAGGCGCAGTAATGAGTGAACGATTGTATGGACTTTTCAACGAAGAACTGGCCTTCATTCGCGAGGAAGTTCGCGATTTTGGCGGGCGCTTTTCCAAAGTGGCGGCGCGTTTAAGACTGTCGGCAGACTCCATAGAGGACCCGCATGTTTCAAGGCTAATCGATTCGTTTGCACTGCTGACGGCGAGATTGCGACTCAAGATCGAGGACGAATTTCCTGAAATTTGTCAGTCGATGCTTCAAGCTTTGTATCCTCAGTATTTGGCACCCGTACCGTCGACTGCCATCTGTCAATTGGAACTGGATGATTCCGGAGCAGAGCTTACGGGAGGTTTTCGTGTCAAGCGAGGAACGCCACTAGAGACAGATGAGATTGACGGACAAGCTTGTTTTTTCAAAACCTGTTTCGATGTCGACTTGTTACCGATTCGAGTCTCAAAAACAGAATATTTGGTACCTCCATTTCCATTCCCAACTGAGGCGACTTGGTCGGATAGCGTGCAAGCTGCGATTCGAATCGAGCTTTCCGGCATCAACAACAAAGTGGATTGGAAGAAAATCGATATTCGCCAATTGCGATTCTTTCTTGGCGGTGCCACGATATGTGGCAATCAAATTTACGAAGCCATTTTCCGAGACTGCATGGGAATTGGACTCTTTTCAGAAGTCATACCTGAGGGTGTTTTCCTGCCAGCAGGCTGCATATCTCCGGCAGGATTTGGCACGGAACAGGGCCTTCTAAATCATGATGCTCGAACCCTTTCGGCATATCAAACCCTCTGGGATTTTTTTACTTTGCCAGAGAAATTCCGATTTGTCGAAATCGATTTTGATTCCAAGTGGAGCAGTCTCGAAGGCAATCGCCGGAGTATTGTCATTTATTTGCGTCGAAGTCATCCGATTATTCAACGTAATATTTCGATCGATTCCATTCTTTTGGGATGTTCCCCGGTGGTGAACTTGTTCGCCAAGGATGCCGAACCCATATCCGTGACGGAAAGTAAAGTCGAGTATCGTGTGGTACCGAGTTATCGAACGGTAACTGGGATGGAGGTTCATTCGATCGAATCGGTTACCGCCTCACGTCCTGACGGAGAGGGGGATGTTTCGTTTTTACCCTTTCACCAACCGTCCCATCGCGTAAGTTCGGCGCACCAAGATCGGTATTGGCACGCTTCTCGGAGGCGGCGAATCGAATCCAGCAACGACGGAGATCGCGGGACCGAGGTGTACTTGACGATCGTCGATTTGCACGCCCGACCGCGTCCTTCTGATGAATGGACTTTGCACGTCCAGACGCTTTGTTGCAACCGCGACCTAGTCACCCATTTGGGCGTCCAATCGAAACTGGCTTTTGGTGGGGGACCGGTGCGTGCCGTCTTTCGTACATCGCCGACTCCAACGCAACGCCCCATCGAACGGGAGGATTGGTTGTGGCGATTGATTTCCCATTTGTCGCTCAATCATTTATCGCTCGCGAGCGATTCGGATGGTGAATTATTGCGAGAGGTGTTGCGACTGTACAACACCAACGATCATGAAGAAGTGCACAAGGCCATCGAAGCGATTTTGGGAGTGAGTTACCAGCGTTCCACAGCGCGCATTCCAAATACGGACAAAGGGCCTGGCATATGCCGAGGACTGGATATCCATCTAGAAATCGATGACGAGAGACTCGAAGGAATCGGTGCTTATCTTTTCATGGCGGTTCTCGATCAGTTTTTCTCTGGCTTTGCTACCATTAACTCCTTTACTCGATTGATTGTTAAGTCGAAGGGTGGTTCGCACGTTTTGTATCGGGGCAAGCCTAAGTCGGGCACCAAGTATTTGATTTAGAAAAAGCCACCATGTCGACCGCTGAAACCACTACCGAACAACTCCTTGAGCGAATCTATTCCGTTAGCTTCTGTCAATTGATGCGATGCATTCAAATTGAGCAGGGCTCGCGAATCGGTATGGAACGCGAGATTGAAAAGCAGCCGGTGCAATTGGTCGCCGACTTGGATACAAACTTCCCGTCCAATGAATTGGCGAGTTGGACGGATTCGGAGCCAAGGCCCAAATTAGCCGTTTCGTTTTTTGGATTGTTTGGTCCAAGTGGTGCTCTTCCTCACCACTACACACAGATGATTCTGGAACGAGTCAGGCAAAAGGATGAGACGTTGCGAGAATTTCTCGACATGTTCAATCATCGCCTTTTGTCGTTATTCTATCGCGCTTGGGAAAAGCATTCGTTTCCTGTAGCCTTTGAAACAGCTCATGCTTGTCAGACGGAGGACACGCTAAAGCGAGCTATGTGGGCCGTAGTCGGCAATCGATTGGATGCTTCCCGCTCTCGATTGTCATTCGATGATGACGTTTTGTTGTATTATGGTGGCCAATTTGCAACGCGACGACCGACTGCCGAATCATTGCGTTCTTGTGTTCAAGATTTTACCGGCATT
The DNA here is from genome assembly GCA_043743995.1 of Pirellula sp. Lineage (GTDB taxonomy): Bacteria > Planctomycetota > Planctomycetia > Pirellulales > Pirellulaceae > JBKCUI01. The sequence goes on from JAYTVM010000339.1 coordinate 37,438, forward strand.
GATGCGAGAGTGGAATCACTCGTGGGACAGTGGTTGACACTGGAACTGTCGGAGCAGACTCAAGTCGGTTCGGCACCCATGGGAACCTTTTTGAGCAACGCCCTAGGCGTCGACTCGATCGTTGGGGAAAGGGTTTGGGATGCCGAAAACCGTTTTCGAGTCATCATCGGACCGGTGGATTGGAAAGGGTTTAATGAATATCTTCCACCCTATCAGCCGCTCCGTCTCTTGACCGATTTGGTTCGCCGGTATGTCGGCCCTCAGTTCGATTTCGACGTTCAAGTGATCTTGAGTCGCGATGCGGTACAAGGGGTCGTTTTGGACGCCGAATCGGCATTTTATCTAGGTTGGAATACATGGTTGGGTGAATGGCAGTCGCCGCTCGATGCCGACCAATCTGTTTTCGAACTACCCGATGTCGTGGACCATTGTGTTTCTTCGGCAGCAGTATGATATGGTTTCTGTTAAGCAAATTGCATTAGTCACACACGAAATTTCGCAAAGGATCAAGCTGTGATCGAGATCGACCTTAAGAAGTTGTTTGATAAGCTAAGCCCGGTTAGTTGTCGAGGGTTGGAATTAGCAACTGCGTTATGCATGACGAGAACCAACTACAACGTTGAAATCGAGCATTGGCTTATCCGGTTACTCGAGAATCGAGACTCCGATTTCGTGAGAATTCTGGAAGCGTTTGGTGTTGAGCTGAGCAAGCTTCAGAGCGATCTAACACGAACGTTAGATCGATTGCGAACGGGCAATGCAAAAGCCCCATCGCTGAGTCCAGATGTTGTCGATATCGCCAAGGAAGCGTGGACGTTAGCCACGATCGACTATGGATCAGGCCAAGTTCGATCGGGGCATTTGTTGATCGCATTGCTCTCCAATGAGACATTGCGGCGATCGGCTCTCGGGGCGAGTAACGAGTTCGAGAAGATCAGTGTCCTAGCCCTTCGCAAGTCTCTCAATGAAATCTGTTCGGATTCGGGCGAAGATCGGGAATCGGTTTCGCTTTCGAGTGGTGCTCCCACCGGTAGCAGTAGTAACGCCGCACCGACGCCAGGTGGACGACGGCACTCGACACCAGCCTTGGATCAGTTTACGATCGACCTGACTGCGCGTGCGCGCGATGGAAAAATTGACGCAGTTTTGGGTCGAGACCATGAGATTCGTCAAGTGATCGACATCTTAACGCGTCGGCGACAAAACAATCCGATCCTCACCGGGGAGGCTGGTGTTGGTAAAACGGCCGTCGCCGAGGGATTTGCAATTCGAATCGCGATTGGCGATGTTCCGGTTCCATTGCGAGAAGTATCCGTTCGCACCCTCGATTTGGGACTCTTGCAGGCCGGTGCTGGGGTTAAGGGCGAATTCGAAAACCGACTCAAATCGGTTATCGAGGAAGTCAAATCGTCTCCGAAGCCAATCATCTTGTTTATCGACGAAGCTCATACGTTGATAGGCGCAGGCGGCAGTGCGGGCCAAGGTGACGCTGCCAATCTTCTTAAGCCGGCGCTCGCCCGAGGTGAATTGCGCACGATCGCAGCTACCACTTGGGCGGAATATAAGAAATACTTTGAAAAGGATGCAGCTCTTGCACGCAGGTTTCAGGTTGTCAAAGTCGAAGAACCCACGGTTCCAGTGGCCATTGAAATGGTTCGAGGCTTAACCAAGACGCTCGAAAAGCATCATAAAGTCTACATCCTCGAAGAAGCTATCGTCGATGCCGTAAAACTTTCTAGTCGCTACATTAGCGGACGCCAATTACCCGACAAGGCAATCAGCCTTATCGATACGGCTTGCGCTCGAATCAATCTTAGTCAGTCAGCTACGCCGCCAGCGATTGAGGATGCTCAGCGCGAACTTGCTCAGCGAATTTTGGCTCGCGAAATCCTTGAACGCGAATCGGTCACCGGCACCGATCATGCCACTGACCTAGTCGATATAAACGCGCAGATCATCGCTTTGGAAAACCGATTGATCGATCTCAATAAGCGTTGGGATGAGGAACGGGCCATTGTCGCCGAGGTCCACGACTTGACTGCCAAACTGTATGCTTCGCACTCAGGATCCACGACTTCTACGGCGACAACGGGGCAGACGACACAGCCCACACCAGCCCCAGCCCCAGCTCCCGCACCGGCACCGGCACCGGGACCATCGCCGCAATCGGCCCAGTCATCTGCGGTTTCCTCAACTGCGGTTTCCTCAACTGCGGCCACCACCGCTGCTTCACCTGTGACCCCACCGGCTACCCCGGAACAGATTGCGATTTGGCAGAGTCAACTCCAGGATCGCAAGCAGGCACTGCTTCAGCTTCAAGGTGAATCGCCGTTGGTCTTCCCATTTGTCGATCGAAATGCGGTGGCCGAAACCGTGGCAGCTTGGACTGGCATTCCTGTTGGACGCATGGTCGCCGACGAGTTCAAGACCATACTCAACTTGCAGAATTTAATGGAAAAGCAAATCGTGGGCCAATCGCATGCCCTCAAACGTATTGCACAGTCCATCAGCACGTCTCGGGCTCAACTGAACGATCCCAAGGCGCCTATCGGTGTATTCCTATTGGCAGGCACCAGCGGGGTCGGCAAGTCTGAAACAGCCATCACGCTTGCTCAATTGCTCTACGGCGGCGAGCAGAATATGACAGTGATCAACATGTCCGAGTTCAAGGAAGAACACAAGGTATCGCTTCTGATGGGGTCACCACCAGGCTACGTTGGCTATGGTGAAGGTGGGATTCTGACGGAAGCGGTTCGTCGCAAACCGTACAGTGTGATTTTGCTGGATGAAATGGAAAAAGCGCATCCAGGTGTGCAGGATGTGTTCTACCAAGTGTTCGATAAGGGCACGATGAAAGATGGCGAAGGACGGGATATTGATTTCAAGAACACCGTTATCATCATGACTTCGAACGCCGGTACGGATGTGATTAAGAGTATTTGTAGCGATCCGGATACGACCCCCGAGCCCGATGCTTTCTTAGAAGCGATCTTTCCCGAGCTGCTCAAGACCTTTAAGCCTGCCTTCCTTGGACGGTGCGCGCTGATCCCGTATTATCCTTTGCCCGATTATGTCATTCGCAAGATTATCGGCCTAAAGCTTGGTAAGATCGGCAAGCGTGTTGAGGAGAATTACAACGCAAGATTTTCGTACGCAGAAGAGCTCGTCCAGTTGATTGCAGATCGATGCAAAGAGGTTGATACCGGTGCGCGAAATATCGATCACATCTTGACCAAATCGCTATTGCCCGATCTGTCATCGGTTTTGTTGAGTCGATTGGCCGAAGGCAAAAGCGTTGGTAGCGTTAAGATCGTCGTCACACCCAAACAAGAATTCGCGTTTGAGATCGCATAGTCTTACTCGATCAACTAGCGCAGTAGCGAAACGTTAGTACCGTAGCGAAACGTTAGTACCGTAGCGAAACGTTATTGCCGTAGCGAAACGTTATTGCCGTAGCGAAACTCGCCAAGAGTTTCAACGCCCGATCATTCCGAAAGACTTGGCGACTTCCGCTACGGGAAAACCGGACAGTTATCGATCGAACGGTCCTTAGCTTAGTCTCAGCAAAATCATTGATTACCTTATTTTGACATTGGAGTAGGTCATGCCTCGTTATCGAGTTCCTGGTCCTATCGGTTTGCGAAACGAATCTTTTTCTGTAAGTCCGATGATTCAGCAGAAGCAGACCGTTTCGCAATCCGTTCGCGCTGCAGCTGCGGCGAGTCGCGAAAGCGCAACGGCTAGCGAAACCATCGCCAACACCAAGGGGGTGACTCCTTGGGAGGACGGACAAATTGGAACATTTGTGTTTACGGAATTGCCAAGTGCCGAGCTCGCAAAGTACGTCGAAAATTTCGCGGACATGGCAGCCAACTTGGACAGAACACGTCGCGTAGTCTTTGTAAATGGCATGGGGAACACGGGTGAGGATCACGCGAGGTCCGCCCGTGTATTGTCACTCATCCAAATGTGTCCCGTTATCGGCGTCTACAATCGCAAATCGGATTTGTTCGGTGATTTGGCTCAATGCATGCGAGATAAATTTATCTTCCAGGGAGCCAATCCGACCGCGATATTCAATCACTATTTGGGAAATGCAAGTCCCGATAGGCGGGCTGAAGCGATGGAGGCGATACTCGGGCAAGGTATGTTGGGCAATCTTGCAACGGCCGCATTGTTCCGCCTGCTTGCAACGGGCGAGGCCAGTTCGAATGATATCCCGATTTTCGCTCACAGCCAGGGGAATCTGATCCTGAGCAATGCGCTTCAAGCCTTGGAGGTCGTGTATGGTAGGGGACGCAATGCGGGCCGCCGCGTCTATTCCTTTGGTAGTCCATCCATCGTTTGGCCAGAGGGAATCGATCACTACGTTCATGCTTTTACGTTCGATCCAGTGTCGCTTCTGGACCCCATTCCAAGTTGGAGCATTTCAAAAGTGGGAGTTCCGTCGCTGACCAAGGATCCAGTTAAGGATGGTGTTCTGACGTTTCTCCAGGATTTGAATCCTTTGACGCACGGCTTTTTGTATTATCTTCAGGAAGATGCCGCTTTCATCATCAACCGACATCGAGTGGGCGCATTTGCCATGACGATAAATATGGATGAAAGTGGGCTGGCCGACGAATTGGTTAGTTTCGAACGCAACGAGCCGCGGTTAATTCGCGTTTTTCGGCGGCTAGACAGAGTGCACAACAGCGATGCGGATGATGTCGCGTTCGAATACGTCTCCAAAATGCGAGCCAGTGGTCGAGCGTCCACACTCAAAGTTATGCCCCAGTTGCGCGAGATTCTGATAAAAGTCATGGAGGAGGGATTTACGAGCAGTTCAGAACAAGAATCCATCGACTTTCTAAAATCGCTAAAATAGAGAGTAACTCATCCCCCGAAACCTTGTCGGACTGGTTAGGCAAGCAGAGTTGGTTGGGCCGATTGTATTTCGACACTATGGATGGAACCGAACCAGTGCCCAATTAAAGCTTGCCTTCCCTGGACCAAAGCATATATTTGACCGAGCGGGGGGGTTTTCCGAATCGGAGCCTTCAGCATTTCGGAGAACAAGACAAAACGTTGCCGGCATGGTGCGGGGATCGTGTTGCATGGTAAGCCGACAATGTTGAGTGCATAAGTATTTCAATAAAGTCGGCTTTTTTCGTTTTTCGAACCACAGATGGAGTTGGCGTACAACTAGATCACTCGGCTGCCCAATTTGGTTCCGAAACTTCGCCTTTCAGAGAAATACTTCGAGATATTCGCATGAGCTTTGCTGGTCCACTGTTTCAAAATCCTCCGTTCAATTCAACTGTCCAGTTGCGGCAAAGTTTTAGCAAGATGAAAACCGTCATTGCGTGGTGGTCTATGTTTGCTTGCAGCACGACTGCATTGGTGACCAGTTGCTATTTAGCATGGGCATCGTTAACTTCTTCCGCAGTAGCAGGCTGCGATGGTGGGAGCGTATTCGACTGTAGCCATGTTTTGCACAGCCGCTGGTCCAACGTCCTGTCGATTCCGGTCAGTATTCCGTCCATGGCCATCCATATGACCGTCCTCGCGATGCTGCTGGTCAAGCCGGTCTCGGCGGGAATGGAAAAAGCCCGTTGGGGAATCATCGGATTTGCAGCTCTTTCGGCTGGTGCGGCTGCAGTCTGGTTCGTTGGACTACAAGTACTGTGGATTGAACACTTGTGTCTATACTGCCTAGTCGCTCATACGTGTGGAGTCGTTCTCGCAGCAGTTTTTCTTTGGAATCGGCCACAAACTCTGGCTCTCGGATGGATCATTACAGCCACCACCGCTGGGATCACTGGTCTTATTTTATTGCAGACACTCAGCGTAGGCCCGCAAACGTTTGAGATTATTGACCACTCGGAAAAGCGCGAGTCGCCGGGGGAAATTGAGAAAGAGGATGCATTCATTTTTGAAGCTCCCAAGTCTGCGCCAGAGCCGCAAGCATCCGAACCGCATGCATGGTTGATGCGAAATCGCCTTGAGCTTCGAGTTTCGCAGGTTTCCAGTTGCGTCGCGATGCTCTTGTATCCCGCATTCTTAACGACATGTGAGATCGTTAATGAGGTGGACGACGGGCAAGTCAAGGCGGCACGCATTTTGAACAACCTCAAACTCGAAACCAATGTGTGGCCCCTCCTAGGGAAACCTGACGCGGAAATGGTATTCGTCGAGCTGTTCGATTACACCTGTGAGCATTGTCAACGAACCCACAAAGCCATCGAAGGCGCTCGAGCAAAATTAGGGGATCGGCTAGCAATCATTGCTCTGCCTGTTCCGCTCGATATCAAGTGCAACCCGTCGGTGAAAGCAACAGACGCCGTCCATGCCGAATCGTGTGCGATTGCAAAACTAGCTGTGGCTGTCTGGTCCGTTGACCACGACAAATTTGCAGAGTTTCATCATTATCTGTTCACGGCAAAACCAACCCATGCAGTCGCGTTGATCAAAGCAAACGAAATGGTTGATGGCGAAAAGCTGAAGGCAATGCTCAGTAGCAACCTTCCAAGCGAATACATTGCCAAACATGTTGCCATCTATCAGAAAGCGGGCGGCGGAACGATTCCCAAGTTGATGTTTCCAAAGACAACGTCGGTCGGTGCCATCGAGTCAACCGACGTTATTGTTCAGCTGATTGAGCAACACTTGCGATAGCCGTTGCCCGAAATCTTAGGCGAGGGGCAGAGGGAAGACTACCAAGCCAGGCAACGGTGTGGCACGCACAAAGCGATTAGCGATGGAGGTGGGAAGTCTGTCAAACGACTCTAGTTCGACTGTCCTAAATTGGTTTTTGCGTCGCGATTTATCTGGAGATCGAGGCTCCTGCCGAGAAAAAGGACTGCAAAAGCTCGGTGTGGTTTTATAGTACCAATCACGCTCCGCGTGATTTTCGCAGCTCAAAAACCTTTGGTTTCTGTGGCAACATCACGCGGAGCGTGATGGGTACTTTCTTCGGATTCGAAAAAATCACAGCCTCAGAGCGTGCCACCCAATTTATAGGTAGATTTCAAACTACCCCTCGCCTTAGACGCCGAAGAATGACTCCAAGGCTGGTTCGAGGCATTGCGTCGCATCAATCTGTCGCAACTTCGCCGCCGGCACGAGTTCCGAGTGCTCGGTACGTTTCCAATGAAATACCATTGCCCAAAAAACGCACGGAGCCGTCCATGAGCAGAGCGTTGACGCCACCTGTGTGGTAGCTTCGGGAGGTCACCGCTGCAAACGTGTCCCCCAAATTCGATTCGGTGGCCATGACCAAATCGACGTCATAGATGGCTCCGCCAATGTTGTAAGGGACCTTAGTGTTCGGAGTGAAGACAGTGGTAAACCCAGTTTCGTGAACTTTCCCATCTACCCACTCCACGTGCGTGAAGGAAGAGTTGTTGAAGGAGCCAAGCGAAACGGATGCCAGAGTCGTGGGAGGTTTTGGAGGGGACACAAAGGTAGCAGTCGCACTTGCGCCAGCTACTCGATTCGTAAAGGCTTTCACTTCCAATAGTGCCAATGTATTACTTAAACCATCGGTAAAATCCGCTGGCCTGTTGGCTTGGTTCGGTCCGAACGCACCATCTCCCGTTCGCATGCCAGTCGCTTTGCCCGTCATTACCGCCCAAGTGCCATTATTTAGGGCGTAGTTGACTGGCCAGTGCTTGTTTCCAAAAGTTGCATCCGTCCCGTATCCTCTGTCATTCACCTCACTGGGGCACATGAACGTACCCACTCGTTTGGACGAAATACTCGGTTGTGCGTTGTAGCCAATAGCAAAGTCGATCCCTCGGAAAAGATTTTCTTGCTCGATGTGGGGCAGGATACGGGCCAGTCCAGACCAAGCGTTCGTGGTGGTTACGACTGAACCGTTCCAAGCGTAGTTTCCGTTGGAGGGCAACCCTTTCTTAATGTCCATGTGCATATGCATCGCTAGACCGATCTGCCTCATGTTATTGGCACACTGAATTCGCCTAACCGCTTCGCGAGCCGCTTGAACGGCTGGCAGCAGCAGCCCAACCAAGATGCCAATGATGGCGATGACGACCAAGAGTTCGACCAGTGTAAAACCACGAGCCGGCACAACCATGCCAATTCCAGACTTTCTAACTCGTTGTTGACAAACCATGCTAAATCTCCGCAAAACCAGGAAACGGACTGCCGTACCGGCTCAACGTTGAGTCGTATCGGCGGAACCGAGCGTGGCTGGCTAGGGAGTTCGTCTGGCGGCCATTCCGCTCGAATCCCGTGGCTTGCTGCGTCGTCGGGCAATTGCAACTGAGAATCAATCTCAACAGCAGTATTGCGTGTTAATTGGTTTGCGTCAATAATGCTTTTAGATTTTCGCAAGCTGAAGAGCGAAAAACGTTTTAGTCCTGGAAAAAATCACTTCCCGCAGAGAATTTGACTGATGACAAAGCCTGATTCGATTGAAAGAACGGTTCCTACTGACCCGAACGTGGTTTGCCAATCGAATATCGCCAAGCCTCGATTTCCAAAAATCATCGAATTCAACGACCTCTGCCGATGTGGCGAAGAAGTCTGGATTGAGAATGCAGGCCAAATCTATCGTTTACGTCGAACTCGGCAGGGGAAGCTAATCCTGACGAAATAGAGGAGCTGAAAATAGCCGTATCGATCAGTTTCTGATCAATCCTGGTTAAGAGAGCGTTGTATGCGTATCGTTTACAACTGTTTCGGTTGCATTTTCAGATATTCATGCTTCGGCACGCGGAATGCGTTTAAGAGAGCTATCGGTTTTGAAAAATGATTTCAAAACGGTAACGTCTTACTACTGGAGCGCGGTCATGTCCGTCATAGAAGCATACGTAGTTCAATCCACACCGATCGCTGTTCTAACAACACAGCCCAGTTCTCGGCGAGTCGAAGCCAAACCAACTAACGTCACTCGGATTGAAAAAACGGGTGATTCTTCCGAAATGCCAATGGAAGGGGTAAACCGGCAGCTCGATTATTGGCATACGAAAGTGGTTTAAGGCGAACGGCAGATCGCATCCCACTGTAGCTGAATTCATGGGAAGTCAGCATGCACTCAATGATTTCAAATTCAGCTACAATGGATGTCCAAGGATTGTCTTTCCGTTAGACTCGATAGCACTTAAGTTGCAGAATCGGGTCGCCGAATCCCGTGTTAGGCTAATCAAGGCCTCGTTCCATGTCGACACGTTTCGTATTTCGAGTAACAGCTCCGTTACTGGGTGTTAGCCTGTTGTTACTTTTTCTAGGCGCATTTACAGCATGGTACGTGCATTCCATGCAACAGCAGTCCACGGATCTCATCTCGAAGAGCATTAAAACATCGAACGATTCGCAGTCTCTTGAAAATGAACTCAGACAACTTCGAACCAATCTGAACGAATTTGTAATCACGGCTGATCCAAAGTATTTGGAGGATGCGAAGCAAGATTTAATGAAGGTCGAGGAATTGCTCAACCCAGCCGAGGACTCGAATTACTTGGATGGAAGCCAACCTAAGCTCGTCGATATTCGTCGTGAATTCACGGCATTCACTAAGCAGTTTCATCTCGTGGTCGATCCGACGACCAAGGAACAGCAACAGGCCGTACTCCGGTTGGTCCAAACTGCGATATCGAAGGAACTCATTCCGAGGGCCACGCACTATCGCGTTGCGCAGCAAGATAAGCTTGAAGAAATGAGCCAGAGAAGCCAGTGGATTGCGGATCGGGTCAGTTTGACTCTCTTGCTGCTGGTGACTTTTGGTGCGGTAGGTGGACTCATAGCTGGAATCGCGGTTGCTCGAAAAGTGCATCAATCCATTATTGAATTAAACATACCGGTACATGCCGCATCCGGAATGCTAAACGAGGTGGTGGGACCGTTGAAAATAAGTACCAAGGGCAACCTTGCAACGATCCGTGAATCGCTCGACGAAATGGCGAACCGAGTCGGGTTGACAGTTCAGCGACTACAGGACAGTCAGAAACAAATTCTAAGGGCTGAGCAGTTGACTGCGCTTAGTCAAATGGCTGCTGGACTTGCTCATGAAATTCGCAATCCGCTCACCGCCATGCGTTCAATCGTCCAAATGGCTCGACAGCAAGGTGGGGGATCCGCGCTCGACGATCGCGACATAGAAGTCTTGGGTATTGAAATTGAACGATTGAATGAATTGGTGCAGACCTTTCTTGATTTTGCGAGGCCGCCAATGCTCTCCCGTGGTCGAGTCAACGTCAGTGAAATTATCCAGCGGACAATTCAGTTAACGAAACAGCGGGCCGAACGACAGGAGATCCAAATCGAATTCGATCCATCGACATCCGAAATATCAATCCAGGCCGATCCGCAACAACTCCAACAAGTACTGTTGAATTTGGTTCTAAATGCGATCGATGCACAGCCCAACGGTGGACGAATAGCCATTCGAACGGAGTCGACAAGATCGTCGCAAAAAAATTCCTTTTTTACGGTCTTGGTTTGCGACGACGGACCTGGAATCCCATTGGAATTGATGGACCGCATCTTCGATCCATTCTTTAGTACAAAGGATTCAGGCACGGGAATCGGACTCGCAATCTGTCGTCGAATCGTTGAAGATCATGGGGGAATACTGACGGCGGAGAATCAACTTCTAGGTGGTGCGATGTTCACAGTGCAACTCCCGTCCAATGACGGTACGCCAATACGGTCCACAAGTCCGGCGAAGGTTATGGTATAGTCGAACTCAAGGGTAGCTTAAAATCCGACGATGCGACGCTGTCCAATGGAGAGTTCGATGAGATTCGAAAAATGCCTACACTTTTATTAGTTGATGACGAACCGAGTGTCCTGTACGCAATGGAAAAAGGGCTCCGAACTGAGAATTTAAAAATCTTAACTGTCGAGACCGCCAAGGCTGGTATTCAGGCTGTCAAGGATCATCGACCCGACGCAGTCGTTTGTGACGTTCGCTTACCGGACATGTCGGGCTTAGACGCGTTTCAAAAGATGCGTGAAATTGATCCGCACTTGCCGGTCATCATTATCACCGCCCACGCGAGCACAGATACCGCCATCGAGGCAATGAAGCGAGGTGCCTTTGAATACCTCCTTAAGCCATATGACCTGATCGAATTGAAGGAGACTGTTAGCAAAGCAATTGAGTTGAGCCGCATTAGCCGTGTTCCAGCCGTCTTTGACCGTACTCCATTGGAGGATTCGGACGGCATCGTTGTGGACCGTATTGTCGGGGATTCACGCGCCATGCAACATGCTTACAAAGAGATAGGGCGAGTTGCTCCGCAAAACGTAAACGTACTCCTTTTGGGGGAAAGCGGCACCGGAAAAGAACTCGTGGCTCGCGCAATCTATCAACATAGCTTGCGGGCCTCGAAACCATTCCTGGCGATCAACTGTGCGGCCATACCGGAAAACCTCTTGGAGAGTGAACTGTTTGGTCATGAAAAAGGGGCGTTCACGAGTGCTGATCGACGTAGGATTGGCAAATTTGAACAAGCCCATACCGGGACGCTCTTCCTCGATGAAATCGGTGATATGAGCATCTCCGCACAAGCAAAGGTCCTTCGGGTTCTGCAAGACGGTTGCTTCGACCGAGTCGGCGGCGCTGAAACGATTCGAGCCGACGTCCGAATTATTGCAGCAACCAATTGCAATCTGGAAGAGTCAATCGCCAAGAAGACGTTTCGCGAGGATCTTTTTTATCGTCTCAACACGTTCACTATCCGATTGCCCGCGTTACGGGAGCGTCTCGAGGACCTACCAAGACTTGTCGAGTATTTTGTTCATCGCTTTGGTCGTGATTTGGGGAAGAGGCGACTTCGCGTCTCCGAAGAATGCATGCAGCGTCTACTCGAACACCCATGGCCAGGCAATATTCGCGAACTTCAAAGTACGATGAAGTACGCAATCGTTCGCGCGACCAGTGACGTTATCACTCTGGATTGCCTTCCCGAGTCAGTAAAGCCAAATCACGAGTACCTTTCTTCCGTGGAAGCGATTTCGGATCGCGAGCTGGAGCCGGCACATTATTCCGACCTAAAGGCATTCATCCGAGAACTCATCGAGTCAAACCAATCCGATCTCAATGATGTAGTGCATGCGGAAGTGGACAAAATACTCTTTGAACAAGTTCTTGATCATGTGGAAGGCCATCAGGCCCAAGCGGCAGAGATGTTGGGTATATCGCGGACCACCTTTCGCAATCGATTGCTGTCATTGGGATTGAGCATCGGAAAGTCGTTGAAGTCAAATGACGATTGAATGGGAACGCCGTTTGTCCCTATCCGTAAAATTCATGAAAAGCTTGCATTTAAAAGGCTTTATTTGGTTGAGGCGGAGCGACGATAAAATCTAGGTTAAGCTGGCACCAACCGTTTTTTGAATTCGGATTTCAATATGTCACGCATACACAAGCTGCTGTTTGCAACCCTTGCGATTTCTGCATGGAATTCTAAAGCGATGGGGCAAGAGTCGTACTATCAGCAACCGTTCGGATCGGGGATTGCAAGCAATCCAACGGAATCTGAGGCGCAGTATGTTTCGTCACCTAGTTTTTTGGATCAATCACCGGTAACTTTGGAAGAACTTACGACGCGTTTACAGGCACTAGAATCTAAAGAGAACCTAACTGAGGCCGAATTAAAGAAACTGGCGGATGCCAAAAAGCCAGCCGCTGAGAAACCAAAATATCCCAACGTCACGCTCAGCGGGGTTTTTCAAGCGGATGCGGTTGGCTTCAACCAGCTTGAGTCAAGCCGTCAAGCCTATGGATCGGTCGAGAGTGGCGCAGATTTTCGTCGAGCAAGACTCGGTGCAAAAGGTGCCGTCTCGGATCGCATGGACTACTTCATGCAAATGGACTTCGGCTTCTTTGGACGTCCAACTTTTACCGATGTCTGGGCGGATTTCAAAGATGTGGGACCGCTGGGTACGGTTCGCGTCGGTCAGTGGAAACAACCCTTCAGCTTGGAAGTTGTGAGTAGTTTTCGCTACACAACATTTATGGAACGTTCGTCCATGTTCCAAGCCTTTACACCGTTCCGGCACATAGGTGCGGGTTTCTACAATAACTCAGATGACTTGAACTGGACTTGGGCCGCGTCCTATTTCCGAACAGGGCAAGATCAATTCGGTGGCTCGTTGAGTACCGATGGCGGCAACGGCGGTGCCGGACGATTGACGCACTTGCTGTGGCATGATGATGCCAAAGGCGAAGACTATTTGCATCTCGGAGCGGGATATTTCCTCAATGCGCCACCCAATGAAAGAGTGCGCTTTCGAAGCGTGCCGGAAATATTTGTTGGCGAGTTTGTGGTGCCAACAGGTTCCCCGATCGGCACTAGCGGCCAACCGGTTCCCTCGGTTGCCAATGGAACTCCATTCTTTGTGGATACGGGAACGATTGGCTCCAGTTTGACCCAAACATTTGGGTTGGAATCCCTATGGGTCAGCGGGCCACTTTCATGGCAAAGCGAAGCCATGGGATGTTTTGTAGACACCACGGGCAACGGAAATGCGTTCTTGAACGGTGCATACTCTCAAGTGGGTTGGTTTCTAACGGGAGAGCATAGACCCTACGATCGCAAAGCAGGAGCGATCGATCGCGTGATGCCCTTTCAGAGCGTATCCAAAAGTGGCGGCGGTTGGGGCGCCTGGGAGATCGCTGGACGTTGGTCCTATCTCGATTTGACCGATAGGCAAGTCCAAGGCGGAATGATGCAAAACATGACTGCTGGCTTGAATTGGTATGTGAATCCGAATTGCAAGTGCGTGTTCAACTACATCCATTCCTGGGCGGATTCTCGCCCAAATCGCAATGGAACCATCCTTTCTAACGATTTCATCAGCTCGCAAACAGATGCATACGGCATGCGATGCCAACTGGACTTCTAGTTGGTTGTCATAGGCTGCGTTGACGTGAGGATCACAATTGAGATTCAATTGCCAATGGTTCCTTTTTGGACTTTGCAAACGACGGTGGGAACTTGGTCAATTCGAAAACGGCCCCGTAGTCGTTGCCACTCGATGGGCTAGGTAGTTGAGCGCCAAGAGAGATCTGCCAACCCTTCTTTTCCGAAATCGTCCACTGTGCACCAATGACTGCTACGCTCGCGCTGTTGGTGCCTGAGATATAGTCTGCGACGAAACTCAAATCTTCACGCCCAAGAGGATATTCGATTCCCACCATCCATCCGAATTCGTTTCCTACGCCCAAATAGTTTGTATTGCCATAATAAACTCCAGAAACGAGCGTCCCCTTGAATTGGCTTTCCTCAGGTGTCCAACGCGCTACACTCCAAGAAAAATTGAGATAGTCGACTTTCTGAGTTCCGTTGTTAGCACTTATTCCTTGCTGCGTTCCAATCTCGAATACGAGTGTCTCAAACGGTCGGAAGCCCTTTTGAAGGTTTAGCATGAAGGCATCCTCATTGGATTCACCTGGTAGCGGATTTACATTACCGGGATAGAGATTGACCTTGAAAATGTTGAGCCCCATTTCCCAGTTGTTCCCTAATCCGTAGTCGATCGTTGTGTTGGACTCACCGAATCGCCCAAGATTCATTTGCTCTTGAAGGAACACTTCGTCTTTCCGCGTAATGGTTCCCGAGGGAACGTTGAATAAGTTCTGCTGCGCGATGCCAGATTGACACGCAAGCGAACATCCAAGAGTCGCAATGACAAAACTGCCCGTTCGTCGCCATCGACGCCGTTGGATGTTACTTGTAAGCGTTGAGAATACGCTAATTTGCATGACTAACCACTCTTGGATTGGCTTACGAGATTGCTTTCGCGAACTTTAAAATGAAATCATTCGGTCATTGGCTACAACTCGTTAGCGTTCTATGGCAAACCAACCTTGAACCAAGCGTGTGATACTACGTCCTAGGTTTGGGCGAAAGGCAGACTCGGGTACCCAGGTAAAGCAGGGCACTTAGTTACGACCCGGTCTCAAGATGTGATCGAAAAGGGATCATTTCGATCTATGCCAGCATATTTTCTTTGGAGCTGTCCGAGATTTAGACGCGTTCGCATTACAAAACTGAAATGATCGTTTATGTTTGTGATTATCAATTGACAGTTGATTCGTTAAGCCAAATCATGACATATGTTGTCACAATGCCGTTATTTCAAGAACGATAGCTAGCCATTAACGCTTTGGCCTCGAATAGGTCTGCTCAGTTTACTTGGTTTACCTATTCACTAAACCACTTTGGCCCTTGGTTTGCAGTTGATGAAGTAATTCTTGTTTTGGAACACACTTATTGGCAAGCAGCGCTTGCCTTGGAGAGAGTCATGTTGAAACGTTTTTTTGGAAATTCATGGTTAAGGACCTTGTCGACGTTTTGTGTTGTTTCTGGGGTCGCGGTGTGTTCGCAAACGACCGCGTTCGGGCAACATGGTGGTGGACATGGCGGGGGACATGCTGGAGGTGGATCGCACATGGGTAGCTCGCATATGGGTAGCTCGCATATGGGTAGCTCGCATATGGGTAGCTCGCATGTCGGTAGCTCGCACCACGTGGGCAATAGCTACTATGGCGGTTACGGAGGATTTGGGGGCGGATATGGTTTGGGCGGATTCGGAATCGGCTTAGGAAGCTATTCCAATTATGGCGGACTCGGCTACGGATCGTCTTACGGTTATGGCGGTTCTCGCTTAGGGTATTCCAATCTAGGGTATTCGGGGCTTGGATATTCGAATTACTACTCACAACCTTCGGTCTACATTTCCCCAACGTACTCCAATGCGTATGCCTCTCCACAGTACGCAACGCCCTACACGGCGCCCTATGTTGTCAGTCGACCAAGTATCAACCTACAACAGAGCAATTCCAACGTGTATGCCGGTCCGATGTCGGCGGATGGATCGCCATCGGGTGATTTGAGACCAGGAATGGTGCTACCCGATGGAGCCGTCGTCGTATCGGTTGGTTCTGGCGCAAGATAGATACAGTCTGACTGGACAATGCCAAATGGCACTCACTTTGAACCGCAACGCGCTAGCGTGCAGGCTGCACGGCTAGTAATCACTAGCAATTCCGGCCCTCACGCAAGCGCATTGAGGCTCAAAATTTGCAAAGTTCGACGTTCCCAAGTTAGAGGAAAGAAAAAACAATTTAGGACAGTCGAACTAGAGCGGACGGTCAGAACCTTCGGCGTGAAGCCGACGTCATGCCAATGCCCCCAGGTTCTGGACCTGGAATTACGATGCATGCTGAGCTAATGATCGACTTCCATTTCTATCTGAATCCGTTCCTCGAGCACTCGCACTTGGTACATTCGAGCATTGAATTTGGGTTTGTCCTCATCTAGGTAAGTACCGTTCCGGATGCAGAAACGCCAGTGATGGATTCGGCACCGAACCACGTCACCTTCGATGATCCCATGCGACAAGGAAGCACCGGCATGCGGACAAGCATTATCCATCGCAAAGAACTCACCCGCTTGATGGAAAACACCAATCATGACTTCGTTCACTTCGAACATCCGAGCCTCACCCATTGGAATGTCGGTCACTTTGCAGACGTCGAAGAATTGTGACGTCATTCATGCGGCCCATTTCTTTTGGGAAGCACGTGCAGCAACGTCAAAACATCTGCTCGCCATTCCGGTAAGACCCAGGTGATTGCTGTAGCCTCCAAATTCGTTAGAGTACCGATGAGCATGGCAAAGCGCAGGGGCCATACGGAATAATCCAATAGTATGCATAGAGCCACAACCAACACGAACCACTGCGATATTTTGGCACCGTAGGTATGGTAACTGGGGACACGACCATATTTCCAAAGTCCGGCTCCAGTCGTCAAAAAGTAACTTAGCACTCCGACGACCAACCAGACCAACTCATGCCTGAGGACATCCCATTTGAGCCAAAGCATTCCGAACAACAGCGCACCGTAAAGAACCGAATCTGCAAAACTGTCCAGCCTCGCGCCAAAGTCCGATCTCTGCTTTAGCCATCTTGCTAATCGTCCGTCAATCCAATCACTTAAGCTGAGAATCACGAAAACGCCAGTGAAAAGATGTACTTGGTCTTGCACCGCCAACCAAAACAACCAGATAGCCCCAACCAAACGGATGGTACAAATGACGTTTGGTACGGTCACGTATTTTTTTTTGTACGCACCCTCCTCTTCGCTTGAATGCCCCACCGGGGGCGAAACAGGGGCATCTTCTTTTGTAGTTGGCTGGCTGGAGTCCATAGTTTCCATATCTTCTCAACGATCTACTAAGAACCGAATTCGTAGGAATGCAGAACATTCTGCCGCTCGACTTACGAGCGTACCAGGATAAACCGAACGAAGTAGTAGAAAACCGGGGCGGAAAAGGTCAAACTATCGATTCGATCCATCATTCCTCCTTGCCCGGGCAAAAACGTTCCACTGTCCTTGACGCCGACATCACGCTTAATACCCGACTTGTTGATATCGCCAAGGAATCCAAACAGTGCAATCAAGATGCCTGACAGCATTGCGAAAAGACCACCGAGCCTCCATGGTCTATCCTGCATAAAAGTCGTGAGCCATGGTGCGATCAAGATGGCCAACAAAATGGTAACTGTAAGCCCGCCTAGTAGGCCTTCCAGTGACTTGTTCGGCGAAATCCGGGGTGTCAGCTTCGTCCTCCCAAAGCGACGACCTACCAACGCCTGAGAGATGTCATTAACCTCAGTCAGCAAAACCAAATAGAGGAACCAGCCTGCCTCGCCAACCCATGGCTTTGGGTGCATGGGCAATTCGAACAAAAAGAGAGCGTGAGATAAGCAGTAAACGAAAAGCAAAAGCCCCCAAGTCGTGCCTGCAGTTGTTCTTATATAATCGCTAGTCTGGCCAATCGAAGCCCTCAAGGCTCCAAATACCAACACCATAAAAATTGGCATTAATGTACGCAAACCATCGCCCTGTCCATACCATGCCAGCAAGTAGTACACAGGAACAACCGAGTATACCAGCACAGTCGTCGGAACTCCGACCTGTTTGGTACCGACCAGACGCAAATATTCACGGAGGCTTAAGATACTGGCCATCGCTAAAAGAATTGCCACTCCCACACGATCCAAGATCACCGCCAAAGCAAGGGCTGCGGCCAAACCCCACCACGATTTCAGACTATTCCGATTCGATTTCGACTTCTCGTCGGAAACACCGCGAAGACTGGCAATTCGAACAATGGTGCCAAGCATTAGCACCAAGAACAAGCATGCAATGGCTAGTAGTAATGGCGTGGACACAAGGATCATGCTGTCTCCGAGGGCGAGTGCGGAAAATGGACCCGCGCGTAATTTCACACTTTAGGTTACCATTAGGTCGTTTCCCGAATACTCGCTGGAATTGTTTTTTTGATGTCGGCTGCCCCACGGAATTACGAAATAGTGAATAGTATCGCGGAGAACCCAATCCGATTATTGCATATTTCCGATCTTCATTTCGGTCCTCCTTATGTACCTGAGGTCGGCGAGGCTGCATTACGAATAGCATCGAAATTGAACTCCGATGCGGTGATTATCAGCGGCGACTTAACGCAGCGTGCCAAGAGGGAGCAATTCGTCTCGGCCAAACAGTTCTTGGACCGATTGCCGCGGTCTCCTCAATTGGTCATCCCCGGTAATCACGACGTTCCTCTTTATCGAATATACGACCGCTTGTTTCGGCCGCATGCCCTCTACCAAGAGATTATCTCGGCCGAACTCAACCCAGTACTCAAGATCCGCGGAGCAGTCATCGCTGGGCTCGATTCGACGGCACCTCGTTCTGCCATCAGCAATGGTCGGATTTTCAAATGGCAACTGGACGCGTGCGAACAAGCTTTTTGCGATGTGCCGAATGACGATGCGAGAATTGTCGTCGCTCACCATCATTTTGCACCTGCTCCTGACTATCTTCATGATAGCAACATGCCTAAGGCCAAACGAGCCATCGAGCGTTTTGCAGATTTGAAGGTTGATATGATCCTCGGCGGGCATTTGCACCGGGCCTATATTGGAAATTCGCTGGACTTTTATCCAGGATCACACCGCGACCGAGGAATCATAATCGCACAATGCGGAACAACCACCTCGAGACGTGGAAGAGGCCGCGAACGGGAAAAGAATTCACTCAACCAAATTGAAATTGGGGCCAACAAGATCTCCATTACTCACTATGTCTACTTCCATGAAAGCGGAGATTTTGAATCGATAAGCAGACATTCCTTTCGTCGCGGGTCCCTTTCGACACCCAACGGCTTCGCCTAATCATCCATGTCGAGTCGGCGGTGCATTAGAGGCATTAATGTCTAATTGCGTAGGAAGGCCTCGTTCTGGGCTGTGCTTCTGCGACAGAACTCTTACCGGTCGCCTTATTGCAAGTCTCGTCGCGGACTGCTTAACTATAAGCAAGTGCGTTTAACTAGTTGCATGGCTTCGATTGCGTCGCCACACCGTGCATTCTTTGAAAAGTCCTTATGCCAATCTCAGTAACCTGCCCCGGCTGCCTATCTCGATTCACGGTGAGCGATAAATACGCTGGCAAGAAGGGCCCGTGCCCCAAATGCAAAAAGGACTTGATGGTCCCGGACAAGTCTCAGGAAGTGGTCATCCTCGCTCCTGAAATAGGTCCCAAAGATTCCAAGGGAGTTTCTGTTCTCAAGCCCTTGAAGAGAGCAGAATTCAAACTTTCCACTCGTGAAATGATTGTGGCTGGCGTTCTAGCCGTCTTATCGCTGGGCTTTGCCATTTTCGCTCGCCAATTTACTGAGCCACCGACCCTGTTAATGGCAATCGGAATTCTCGCGCTCGCATTTCCGTTGGCGTGGGTCGGATATTCCTTTTTTCATGACGACGAGTTAGAGGAGTATTCGGGGAAGGAGCGATCGGCACGGGTCGGCGTTTGTGCTTTGATATTCGCCATTACATGGGGACTCTATTGGTTCTTGGCGATCTACTTTGGAAACAAAACGTTGGCGGATGTCGATGCGGTTCAGTTCGCAATCTATTTGGGGATTATGTTTGCTGTAGGATCCCTGGGATCGTTGGTCGCCATGGACTTGGCTTTTGGCCAAGCACTGCTTCACTACGCGATGTATTTTGCCGTGACATTCCTGTTGGCCATGCTTGCGGGCGTGCAGATTTCAGAGCCAATGTCGAGCGGAAAGAGCAAGTCACCGTTCCCAACCATGAATCAACAACAAAAGGGACTTGGCAATCCGCAGGCTCTCCCCATCAAAACAAAGTAAAAGGTGGCTTTTCCAGAATTCTTGAATTCGTTGGGCTGCCAACCCACAACCTTCATTGCTCGTTCGTTCGGGTTGGTTTAATCTAGAGAATCTGCGAGTTGGCTGGTTCTGATCCGCAGTAAAAACGATTGGGTCCTTTTTTCACACAGGGTTTGAGGTAGAGCATCGAAATGGCGACTCATAGGCGAATTACTGTTTCCGACAATAACGGTGTAAGCGTTGTTCGATTTGTCGACAAGAAGATCGTTGACTCCGGCAGTATTGAACAGCTCGGTGAAGAGTTGAATTCTCTGGTGACTGTCGATAAGCGGAACAAGATTCTGCTGAATTTCGACGGAGTCGAGTTCATGTCCAGTGCCGCTCTCAACAAGTTGATTTCGTTAAACACCAAGGTCAAGGCGGCCGCGGGCCGTTTGAAGTTGTGTTGCTTGCGTGCGGAAATCAAGGAAGTCTTCACCATTACGCGTTTGGACCGCGTTTTCGACCTGCGAAAGTCGGAAGAAGAAGCAATCGAAGCGTTTAAGCTTTAGGCAAGACACTTGGGACAAGCATGACGACTGTTCAAGAAGATTGGTTTTTCGATAAGTTTTTGCCTAGCGACTTGGAAGTGGGGCATGCCGCAATCGAAGAACTCGTGACGGCGCTTGAGGCAGCAGGCTGGGTGGGGATGGATGTCTTTCGAATTCAGATGGCAATCGAAGAAGCGGTTGTCAACGCTATCGAACATGGCAACCAACGCGAACCCGACAAATTGGTGCGAATGGAATTTCATGTGACGCCCAAAAAAGCCACTATGGTTATTTCCGACGAAGGGGCGGGATTCGATCATCGAAACGTGGCGGACCCCACTTCCGAAGAGCGACTGGACAAACCTCGCGGCAGAGGCGTTTTGTTAATGCGTGAATTGATGACCGAAGCCATCTTCAACGAGGTTGGCAATCAAGTCTCAATGACCAAGATCCGATCTGCCGAAGAGCCGGCGAAGTAGATGCCGACCTAAGTAATCTTGGCTCGGCTGCCGCGATGTCGCGAAACAAGCAATTTGAACAGCGATTGCATATCCCCTTCGGCCCCCAGCAATTGATCAATCTGGATTCCTTCGGTGGACCATTCAGCCAACGCAGCATAGAGTTCCAGCGGTTTATGAACCGCTACAATGGCGCGATTCTCAACGTGCTCGATACGAAGCGATTCCACCCATAATTGATTGGCGAGCCTAGCTGCTAATTCTCTGACTTGCGGGCTAACAATCGATAGCTCTTGCGGCAGATCTGCCAACATTCCACGCAGTTCACCAGCCGTTCCCGACGCTAGTAGCCTGCCTCCATAAATGAGAATGAACGAATCGGTCACTTGCTCCACTTCATGCAATACATGGCTTGCGAGCAGCAAGCTGCGACCGCAATTTGCCCACTCGATTAAGAGTTCTGTCATTTGGTGTCGCCCAATAGGGTCCAAACCATTGAATGGTTCGTCCAAAATCAGCAGTTGAGGTTCCGTAGCGATTGCTTGGGCGAGTTTGCAGCGTTGGCGCATCCCGAGCGAATAGGTGTTGATCGGGCGATCCATGGCTTCTTTGATCCCGACTCGTTCTAAAACCTCGCAGGTTCTCGCACGAGCATCTCGAGGGTTCCAACCACTCAGGGCTAACAGTTGCTCGATCCATAGTCGGGCAGAGACGCCTGGCAGCAAAATGTCGCTTGCCGGACATAAGCCAATATTTTTAAGGACTCTGGATTTCGCGAAGGGATCCTCGCCAAACACACGCACCGATCCGAGGGTTGGACGAAGGGCTCCAGTGATCAATCCGATCAGCGTCGATTTCCCAGCTCCATTCGGGCCGACTAAGCCATAAGCACCCTCGGGTAGTTCAACGTTTAGATCGTTGACCCCAATCACGTTTCCGTACAATCGGGTCGTGTGGTTCAATTCGATGATGGGTTGAGCGGCATCCACGACTAAACCTTTAACATTCTTGCGACACGCCAACGAGCAACACCAAACCCAACTAGACTGACCGCCCCGCAAAGAATCCACGGCGCGATTTGATGTCGGTTCTCCGGCAATAAACCAAATATCTCTTCTTGAAGATGGCCCAAAACGTGATAGGGAGATATCAAAAGCCATCGTTGTTGTAGGACCACAAGATCATCTGCGTTGAACATTGCGGACCCGGTCAGAACCAGGTACGTGACCCAGCCAACAATCCAGACTGCGAACCATGCGAATGCAGCAAAGCGACTTTCCTGCGTTAGCGACGAGAACGCCAACGCGATGGCGGACGTTGGTAAGACCAGAACGGCTGTCGACAGAAGGATGCGAAAAGGTATGTCCCAAGTTTGCAAGAAAGCCGCCGAATCGTTCGACAGAAGGAGTCCAAAGGAATATACCGCGATCGCGGGAAACGTTGTGATCATGGCCAGTAAGAAAAACAAAACGCACGCTTTCCCAAACACATAACTACTCGGTGAAAGCGGGCGCGAAAGATAAAGCAAATAACCACGACTGCGCAGGTCATAACTGATCAATCGAGGAGCAACCAATCCGATGACGACCACGATCCAAAGGGCTTGTGGATATCGAAAGTACCACAACAGCATGTGGGACCAGGCTAAGTGTCGTTGCGTTGCGGGGTCCGCACTAACAGGGATGATAGGTTGACGATTTCTGGATCCATCGCGTGAGCGATCCCTTGCTCGGTTCGGCGGCCCCATCGGCTCGATTCTCGAAGCCAGGAACTGGTTGAACATCATCCGGTAGCCTTCGTCACGTGTGCTCTGTTCAAATAGGCCTACGCCAAACATCGTCACGACAGCCGGAAAGGACGCGAAAAGCAAGAATCTCTTAAGCCAAGTCCCTCTCCAAACCAATGAGATTCCGGTTCGTGCAACGACAGACCACCTCATCCACTCGCGCGAGCGATTACCCGTCCACTTCCGATAACCGAGATCAAGTATGGGCATAGTTCTTCTCCCTAACAATTTCAAGAAAGGAGTGTTCGAGGGAATTGCGAGCTTCGTCCATCCGTTCGACAAGTACGCTCTGCTCTTTGCTCGCGGCCCATACGGTTCTTGTTATTACAGAAGTTTCTCCTTCTACTAGAAACTCAGAATCGCTGCCACAATGAACCGTTAGTCCGTGATTTCGCAGAGTCGCTGCCAAACGCGCGGCATCGCGTACAACTCGGACCTGGATGCCGGATTGTATCGGTCGTTGCATGTTGGCAATCGAGTCCGCTAACCTCACTTGGCCGCGAACCAGAATGATAACTTGGTCGCACACATGCTGGACATCGTGCAAAATATGGGTTGACAACAGGATGGATTTTTCGAACCTGTGCGCCAAAGCATGCATACGGTCCAGGAATTCCTCTCGCTGGGTGGGATCCAGTCCCGTGGTGGGCTCGTCTAAGATGATCAGTTGCGGGTCATGAACAAGCGCCTGGGCAAATTTTAGTTTTTGCCGCATTCCAGTTGAATACGTTTCCACGTTCCGATAACGCTCTTGACCAACGTCGCAAAAATCGAGAAC
>JAYTVM010000340.1:0-4578 GCA_043743995.1 Pirellula sp.
GGCAATGCAATCAAAGCCCTTACCGAATACGCCGAACGAAAACTTTTGTCTGTACTCCCTTCGCGAATTCAAGCGGCCAATGCCGTCGTTAAGGAAATGCTTTTATCGGGTGGGTCAGCCAAGCCAGTGGAACATTCCGTGTTTACCGAGACTCGCAAGGAAGCGAGTTACATCAATCACAAAATCCAACAAGCGAGACTAGATAATGGATATCTCGATCCTGCCAGCGCGATCAAGGTTCACGGAATGAAATTTTTTAGCGGCGACAGAGTGCTGTTTGCAAAAGCCGACAAGCTAAAGGGGATTGAGAACGGATACAGGGCGACGGTCCTTTCCACTAACACCTTCACTCGAACCATGAGAGTTGAACTGGATACGCCGAAGCGTGGCTTATCTTCGATAGTGCAAGTCTCGTTCGATCAAATGTCGCCAGCCGATATTCAGCTCGGATATGCGTCGACAACGCACAAAGGGCAAGGATCAACATCGTTGAATAGCTACGTCTTGCTAGGTGGCGGCATGACCAATTTGAACATGGCATACACACAGCTTTCACGGGCCAAACACAAAACGAAGATCTTCTTGGACGAGGACAGTGCTGGTCCAAGCTTCAAGAACATTGCAAGGCGAATCTCGAAAGAGCAAACGAAAACGCTCGCGCATACTTTGAAAAAGGTTCATGAGCCACAACTTGAACATTAGGCCACAATTAACCCAAAACCATACGTAGCATCAAATGCAAACACTCATTGAAATAATCGAGCGCGTATCGAGGATTGCGGCCAGTTGGTTTAACTTCTCGGCACTACTCATCCACTACACGATGTACATACCCGTGTTCATCGCTATGGTCGTGATCTTTACTGTATTGCCATTTGCATATCTTTACTTCGCGCTCCAGGCACCACTTTGGGCAATGACATACATGTTCGCGGTCTTTGTCGGTGTTAGCCTTTACTGCATCTTTCACTACGACGAGGACATAAACGCGTTGGAAGATCCCGACGATGGTCGCAGCATTACGACGGAAGGGAAGGCAACATCGAAGGGGCGATCCAAGATCCGTGATTCCTTCCTAGACGATTAGTCCTTTACGATTTTCACATCAACTTTTCGATAAACGGAATTAAAAAATGAAGAGATCCATTCGTGAGTGGTTGGGACTTAAGACAGTTCGACCTGTACCAGCCATCACTCAACAAGAGATTGATCGAGCGATTCAGTTTGGGCGAGTCTGGATCCCAGAATCCGAGGCAACCAATCATTTTGGTTTAATTGGAACAACCGGCAGTGGCAAAACGACCATCATGCGAATCCTAGCTCAAAGCGTTTTGCCGAACATCGGTCGCGGCGATTGCAGGGCGCTTTTCTACGATGCGAAACAAGATGCACTGCCGATCCTCTCTTCGATAGTTGGCCTAGACCGTGTTGTGACGCTCAATCCATTTGATAGCCGAGGTCGTTACTGGGATCTAAGTGCTGACCTCGACGAACCTCGCGTCCTAGACGAATTTTCATACAACCTAATTCCACCAGCCCAAGAAAGCCAACCATTTTTCACCGAAGCAGCCAGGGCACTTTTGTATGCAGTCATGCTCAGCTATTACATTTCAGGGTACCGATACGGTTTTGCGGATGTGCTGCGTCCTCTTCGAAGCAGGAACATGCTGTACCAGATCCTGACGAAGCATTCTGCCACGAGGCACTTTGTGGAGAACTACCTTTCAAACCCAAGGCTCCTTTCGAATCTAATGCCGTCGATCGCAGTCAAGATTCAACCCTTCGAATCGATTGCCGCGTGTTGGAGCCATGCGGATGTTGGCATATCACTTCGAGATTGGGCCAAGGAGGAATATGTGCTGGTGCTCGGCAATACAGAGGTGAGCAGGCATTCCATAGACAGCATCAATCGATGCATTTTCAAGCGAGCTTCCGATGTCACTCTCAACAAAGAGGAATCTCTGACTAGCCGTACTTGGTTTTTTCTCGATGAGCTTGCAGATGCTGGGAAGCTAAATGGATTGGTTTCTTTGGCAAAAAAGGGGCGTTCCAAAGGCGCATGTCTTGTGATCGCGTTTCAAAGCATTTCAGGTTTAAGGGATGATAGTCTTTACGGACAGTGCGGGTGCGATGAACTTCTAGGCCAAATCGGAACCCGATTTGTCGGAAGGCTGGAGTGCATTTCGACGGCGGATTACGTTTCAAATCTGATCGGCGAGCAGAAGTACTTCGAGAAGTCCTACAGCTATACAAGTTCGAAAGAGAACTCGAGGACCGTCAGTTACTCGACGCAAGTTCGCAAAGCCGTTCTGCCAAGCACGCTTCTAGACATCTTACCGTGCAGCCTCTCGAACGGGTTATCTGGTTACTGCATCACACGATCCGTTGGAACATTCAAAACCAAGATCGACGGCAAGTGGCTCTTCAATGAGCAACTGAAACGGGCAGATGAGTCCGTTCCGGCTTTTGTACCACGACCGGCAATGAACCAGATACTTGAACCATGGACAGAGGATGAGGCACGTCGGTTCGGGGTGGATATCCACTGGAAGCCGAAGAAGAGGGAAGCAGCGACAATCGCCAGTTCTGAATCAGGCAACGAACCTGGGCAGCGGAAACGCAAGAAACGTCGAACCAAGGAAACGTCACCTGACGATCCGTTGAAGGACCTTTTCTAATGAACAAGCAGATCAATTCACAAATAGATACGCCGATTGATTTACTCACAGTTAACGATGTCGCCAAGCGGATGAAGCTATCCACTCGGTCGATATGGCGACTCGTAGACGCGGGCTCAATCGTTTCGCCTATCAAGATCGGCGGTTCAATTCGTTGGCGTTCAACTGACTTCAACCATTGGCTTGCTTCGCAGCCATCGGAGGAAGAGCGAACGCACAAAAAACTTTCGAAAAACCAGATGATCAATCGCCGTGATCCGGATACGATCCAAAGAGGAGAAACATCTTGAATCCAAACGAGAAATTGCTCCTGTCGTCCAAGGAAGCTGCCATGCTCCTCAGCATTTCGGAACGAACCCTTTGGACAATTACGAACGCGGGGAAGATTCCTTGCGTTCGAATCCTTGGAGCGAAGCGATACGCACGTTCCGACATCGAAAAATTTATAGTAGAGCAGACCAACCGGGCCACTGGCGTTGATATCACACCCGAACCCTAGCCCAATCCACCTCAGGGTCCTTTTATTGAGACCGAAAGTTACGAGCATCAGAAATCATGGCATCTCTTAGCACCAAGTCCGATGGTACTCGCGAAATATACGTTGTCATTGGCGATACACGACCGAGAATTCAACTCGGCAAGATTCCGAAGAAGGGTGCCGAACGGGTACTCGCGAAGGTGGAGTCGTTGTTGTCATCCAAGACATCCGGTTCCGCACCAGACGGCGAAGTATCTGCGTGGCTCGCAAGTCTTCCCGACAATGACAAGCTTTTGGAAAGGCTGGTAGCGCTCGGAATGACGGCGGCACGAACAAAGGTCGAAACCGAAGTGCCCGTTAAGCAGACAATCAAAACGCTTGTCGATAATTTTGTCATTCACAAACGACCTCTCATCGCGAAGAATTCCCTCGACAAGCTAGAGGGTTCGTTGGCACGCCTGACGGATTTTCTTGGAAACGATCGAGACATCGCGACAATTTCGCTTGGCGACGCCGCAGCATTTGAATCATGGGGCAGAAAGAAAGGGGCGAGTGAGGCCCATCAGCGAACACTTAACCGTTATGCAAAACAGGTTGCCTCGCATGCCGTCGACCATGGATGGATCCCATCGAATCCGTTTCGAAAGCTCAAAAGCACGGCTTTGGCGGCAACGGTAAGGCACTATGTGACAGAGGCCGACACCGTGAAATTGCTCGCCGCCTGTCCTAATCATTCTTGGAAGGTGCTGATTGGTCTTGCCCGTTACGCTGGGCTTCGCGTGCCTAGCGAAGTTTTTTCCCTGAATTGGGACGACATCGACTGGAAGACCGGCAGTCTCTCGATTGCCAAAAACAAAACCGCTGCCAGGGTCTGTCCGATACTTCCGCAATTGCTACCAATACTTCGCAAAGCTTCGGAGGAAAAGAAGGGCGAGAAGGTGCTTCAACTTTCAATCAGCAACATTCGAAGGCGGTTTCCGTCGATCATAAAGGCGGCGAAATTGAAGCCGTGGGAAGACATGTTTCAGACACTTCGGCGGTCGTGTGAAACGCACCTAATTTCGCTTAGACACCCTCATCACGTCGTTGCGGACTGGTTGGGACACTCAGTTCAGGTCTCGAAAGACCATTACTTGATGGTGACATCTGAGGATTTTGCAAAGGCAACTCGACTTTCCGAGGATTCAAAAACGGTCCAAAAATCGGGGGCATTTTCGGGGGCAGTAAGTGACCGCGAGGGGGTGCAAGAGCCTGCACAGCGTGGAAAGGAGCCAAAACCAATAAAGCCTAGAAAAGCAAAAAGCCCTGGAAATTTCCAGGGCTCACGAGTCGTTGCGACTTCTTGCTTAGCTCCCCCGGGTGGGCTCGAACCACCGACACACGGATTAACAGTCCGTTGCTCTGCCAACTGAGCTACAAGGG
>JAYTVM010000341.1:0-16603 GCA_043743995.1 Pirellula sp.
ACCAATCACGCTCCGCGTGATTTTCGCAGTTCAAAATCTTTTGTTTCTGAGGCAACATCACGCGGAGCGTGATGGGTACTTTCTTCAGATTCGAAAAAAGCACAGCCTAAAAGGGTGGCTCTTTCAGGATTCAAGCAAAACCATCTAGAAGCGTCCTTAACCTGCCAATCCCTATCCTTTGAGCTTAGGCTAGCAATAAATCGCACGAAAGGATCGGATTTTTCGCTACGCTTTACCTAAACCGATTCAATTTCAAGCACCGGCAGTTCCGATACTAGCTGCACAACCCGATTTCATGCGATCGACTGGATACTCCTATCGAATCGTGAATAGCCTTAGTGGAACGGTGGAAGAGATTATTATGTCCGTGTTGCAAAGAACGATTCGAATGTTTGTGTTGGCGGCTTTTGCCGTCGTAGGTCAGGCAGGATTCTCTAACGAGGGATACCATCCCTTTTCGGAGACCATGTCCTTCGACCCTGATTGGCAATTCTTTGCACCTGTGCAGCTACAGGACTTGCAGGATTTGACCGCACGGCAACGTGCTAATACCGGCTTTTTCGTGACCTACGATCGGTTAAACATCGGTCTCAACCGATCCGATACCGAGGCGGCAAGTAACAAGATCGACTACACTTGGGGAAATCGATTCGACTTTGGCTGGATGAATAACAAAGAGTCCGGCTGGATGTTCTCCGCCATGAACGTGAGTGGACCCAACGTCTACAATCAGTTCGAACAACAGCGACTCAACCAATTCATCACGGTCGCTACGAACACTGCAATCCAGCCGCAAGCGTTTCAAAACGACTTTGCAAACGAACGCAAGTACATTATCCAGGACAGCGTCAACGTGGGCTCATTCGCCTCGTTTGAAGCAAACAAGGTCTGGCGAATGGAACCATACCGTTACGGTGGCATTTTGGAACCAATGGTTGGCTTGCGATACGCATTCTTTGGAGATGGGGCGGCCAACGATGTCTACGCGACAGGCGTAATACCAGCCGTACCCGCCGGGGGGATACCTCCACCGCCACCGCTTCAAGCCGGTCAATCGTTCGAAACGCTGTTGAGAGATCGCGTCCAAACGGACAACAACATGTTGCTTGGCCAAGCTGGTTTCCGATATACCAAATTCATCAACCGCTGGACACTCTCTAATGACATGAAGTTCTTCGGTGGCCACGTGTATCAGACTCAGTCCAGCAGCCAGACGACCACGACATCGTCGTACGCCACACCTCCAGCGGTCGGCGTCGTAGCCTTGACCGACAACCTTCATACGGCAACGTTCAGCGGTCGCAGGGGCGAAGCGTCCACGATCGGCTTCGACTTGCGAGTGGAGGGTGCCTACAAAGCCAGCAAGTACTTGGACCTTCGCGGTGGATTTGCCCTACTCTACTTCGCTCGAGGAATCTGGCGAGGCTCGACCAACACCGAGCAAGGCAACCAATTCTCGGACAATCAGAACTTGGTCATGCCAGCCTTCACCTTCGGGGTGGCACTCAATCGTTAAAGTGGGTCTATACGACCGTCGCACCTAGCAATTACAATCGCA
Organism: Pirellula sp.; assembly: GCA_043743995.1. GTDB lineage: Bacteria > Planctomycetota > Planctomycetia > Pirellulales > Pirellulaceae > JBKCUI01. The sequence goes on from JAYTVM010000341.1 coordinate 1,559, forward strand.
TTGTGCAAACTAGCAAAGGCAGCTTAAATCAAGCTGCCTTTGCTATTTTCGTTTTTGTCTCAAAACACACGGTCGATCCATCCATGGCAAGTGCATTCATTCTCAAGAGTTGGTTTGGTAGCAGCGAGCCGGCACTGGCGACAGCCACCCAAGGCGAAGGCCCACCAGGAAAATTGCCACTTACCGATGAGATGCTACGGACTTGGTCGAGCGGCGATCTTTTCGGTTGGACCCAAAATGCCGGCATGGGCTGGGACATCCAAAAAATGATGGGGCCACAATTCTTGCTGCTGAGCACGCAAGGGGGTATTCGAGGCGAGGATGGGCAACCGATCGCTTTGGGTTACCACACCGGTCATTGGGAAGTAGGTCTGATGATGCAGGCTGCAGCCAAGTGGCTCAGCGAAAAAGGGGGCGTTCCTTTTGCAGGCTTTGTGAGCGATCCGTGCGATGGTCGAACGCAGGGGACAGTCGGTATGTTTGATTCGCTCCCGTATCGCAACGATGCAGCGATCGTGTTCCGGCGATTGATTCGATCGCTTCCAACGCGACGAGGAGTGTTGGGAATTGCTACCTGTGACAAAGGCCTGCCAGCCATGATGCTTGCACTGGCTGGCAGCGCCCAATTGCCAAGCGTGATTGTCCCTGGCGGTGTTACCCTTCCTGCCAGGGATGCTGAGGATTTGGGAAAGGTTCAAACCATTGGTGCTCGGTATACCCATGGAATGATTTCTTTGGAAGAAGCGGCGGAAGCAGGTTGCCGTGCTTGTGGTTCACCCGGTGGTGGCTGCCAATTCTTGGGAACGGCTGCGACCAGCCAAGTCATCGCAGAGGCCTTGGGCATGACCGTCCCCCATGCTGCACTTGCTCCCAGCGGCCAACCCATTTGGATGGAAATGGCCCGGCAGTCCGCGGCTGTTCTTTGGGATCAGTATCAACGCAAAGCGGCCTTGCAAGATATCTTGACCGAAGACTCCGTTTTCAATGCCATCGCGGTCCATGCTGCATGTGGTGGCTCAACCAATCTTTTGCTTCACGTCCCAGCAATTGCCTTCGCTGCAGGCTTACCCCGACCAGGCATCGAACTGTGGCAGGATATCAATCGGCGCGTGACTCGCTTTGTGGACGTCTTGCCCAACGGTCCCATGTACCATCCAACCGTTCGATTATTCATGGCGGGTGGAGTGCCTGAAATCATGTGGCATCTTCGCGAACTCGGTATCGCCCGTTGTGACGCCAAGACGGTGACCGGCCTGACCTGGCATGAAATTCTGGACACTTGGGCAAACTCGGAGCGACGTACGGTTCTGCGAGAATCGTTGCATCAGCGCGACGGTGTGGATCCGGATCAAGTGATCATTCCGCCGCTCAAAGCCAAGCAAATGGGGCTAACCAGCACGGTCTGCTTCCCGCGCGGCAATATCTGCCCCGATGGTTCGGTCATCAAATCGACGGCCATCGACCCGTCGGTCATCGATGCAGATGGTGTCTATCGAAAAACTGGCCCTGCTCGCGTCTTCACCACGGAGAAAGAGGCGGTGGCTGCCGCCAAAGGGCAACATGCCAAACCTCTCAAGGCTGGCGATATCGTCATCCTAATCGGTCGCGGGCCGATGGGGAGTGGGATGGAAGAGACCTACCAACTCACCAGTGCCTTGAAGCATCTGGACTACGGCAAGCATGTTGCGGTGGTGACCGACGCGAGGTTTTCTGGGGTGAGCACCGGAGCATGCATTGGACATGTCGGCCCAGAAGCTTTGGCAGGTGGCCCGATAGGCAAGATTCGCGATGATGATTTGATTCGGATCGAAGTCAACCGAAGCACACTTGAGGCAACGGTCAACTTCGTCGGCTGCGATGGCAACGAGTTTTCACCGGAAGCAGGGACTGCTATCCTGGCAGCAAGGTCGCCACATCCTAATTTAAGAGAAGACGAACGAATGCCGAGTGACTCCCGGTTGTGGGCTGCGCTCCAGAAGGTCAGTGGTGGAACCTGGGGCGGTTGCGTCTACGATGTGGATCGCATCATCGAGGTATTAGAAGCTGGCGAGAAAGCCCTTTCGCGTACATGATACTCTTAATCGATAACTACGATAGTTTTGTGTACAACCTCGACCGCTATTTGCAGCGGTTAGGGCAAACGACGCTGGTGGTCCGAAGCGATGCGATCACGGTGGATGCCATCAGCCGTTTGTCGTTGGATGCAATTGTGATTTCGCCGGGCCCAAAGTCCCCCGATGAAGCTGGGTGTTCGATGGAGGTAGTGCGCCGCATGACTGGCATGAAGCCCATCCTAGGAGTCTGTCTTGGGCATCAAGCGATCGGACAAGCGTTTGGAGGACGGATTGGTACCGCCCACGCTCCTATGCATGGGAAGAGTTGCATGATTGCGCACGATGGCTCACCTTTGTTCGCTGGAATTCCTGAGAGATTCCAAGTTGGCAGATACCATTCGTTGGTGATTGAGCCAGCTAGCCTACCAAGTTCACTTCAAGCCACGGCATGGGCCGATGACGGAACGATCATGGCTGTGCAACATGTGCAGCATCTCGTTTTTGGAGTCCAATTCCATCCTGAGTCGATCTTGACGACTGTGGGCTATCAAATTCTGGCCAATTTTTTAGCGTTAGCCGGTCTGGAGTGCAAAGCCATCCCGACAAATGATTTGGCCGCAGTGCTTCTCTAACATGGGTTGGTGGACGAGCGCGGCCCTTCGCTCGTTTGGATCCTGAAAAAAGCGTCCAATTGGAACGCAGCGATGAGCGATTTCCATCAGCTACGACACATTCGCGATGGCGGAATTCGCTTCCAAGTCAAGCTCTACCGGTGCGTCACACAAGTCAACTTTCGGACGCGCCAAAATCTCTTGCGATGGCTCAACTGTGTCATTGTCTAAAAACGTTCCCATCCAGCGATCCCAAACGTTGAAGAACGCACCGTAGTTGTATCGCATATTCGTATGATGATTGTCGTGATGGGTGACGTTGTTGAACCCTTTGAACATCCAATGGCGCGACATCCACCGCGGAACCATTTCGAAGCCAGTGTGGCCGGCGATATTGATTATGGAATCGTAGGAAAGATACGCAAGCAGAACGATCGGCTTGAGAGGCAGAAAGATCACAATCAACATCAAGCAAGCAAACTGCAAAATCGCTTCAAGAGGCTGAAAAGCAAAGATTGCCCAAGGGGACGGACTGACCGATCTGTGGTGCCCAGAATGGAAGTATCTGAATACCGGCCGCCAATGCATGAAACGGTGAGTCCAATAGAACATCGTGTCATGCAGCACCAAGCAAAGGAAAAAGCTGATCGGGATGTAGTAGAGTGGGTATGCAAACGTATCCCAATAAATACTTGTGAGACCCGCTTTATACAATTCAAACAACCCAGTACCCATAATCGCGAAGATCAGAATCGCTTGTGCGGACAACCTCATTTCTCGCTGGATGCCAAGCCGAGTGGGTCGTCGAGTCTGAATTCGACGCTTTTCCTTTTCCTCGTTGGTGTGAAGGAAATACGTGTAATAGGAATGACCGCAGGGAGCCAAATAGCCCAAAATGAGAATAAAAAGAAAAATCGCCGAGAACTCCGCAAGAAGCATCGTGATTAATTCAAGCATGGACATAGAATTGGTGTTCCGTAGCCATCGCGGTCGATGGGCAGGTAAATGGACTAGTTCGACTTCATTGTAGTGTTTGAACCTGCGAATCGAAAGAATGCAATTTCGCAAGAAGGCAAGAATGGGTGGAATGCTTTCGTGGCGGATGCTGCCAGCATCCGTACCGACGCGTTTATTAAATTCGTGGCGGATGCTGCCAGCATCCGAGCCGACGCAAGCAGCGTCGGCCACGTCGCTATGAGAAACGCTACATGACGCCTTGGTTTCGAGTTCTCCTCATTATTGGATTCGCTACCCTATGGTGGTGGTTGTATGCATCGATCAACGCGTACAACTCCGAGCCTCTCAGGGCCATCTATTGGTCGCCGCGGCCTGCGGACGTTTATCCGGGCTTGATCCAGCCCATTTCGGCGGTGATCTACACACTTGGCGCAGTCATCCTATTGGTCTGGCCGATGATTCTATGCTGGAACTGGTCGCGACTTCGAACTCTGCTATTTTCTTTTCTTGTCGGCACGATCGTAGGTTTTTCATGCTTCCTAGTATGGCCACTTGCGATGTCGAGACCTGAATTCGACGGGACGAAATTCGGGGAGTCGATCCTGCGAGTCGTTTTTGCGGTCGATCATCCCGCCAACTGTTTCCCGAGCTTCCACGCGTTTTTTGCAATCCTCGGGGCGATGTTCATTCACGCCTATCGGCCGGAGCATTCTCGAGAATACGTGGCCGCATACGCCTTGGCAGCAGCCGTTGTGGTCACCACCATCACGACCGGACAACATTACTTCATTGACCCACTTGGCGGTGGTTTACTTGCTGTCCTTTGCTTTTACCTTTCGCCGTGGCTGTTGAGTGCCATGTCACGTCCATTTGAAAACTGCGCCATAGTTGGAGGGTACGGTGACCGGTGACCATTGGTCTTTCTGAGTGATCAGCACGGGTGGATGCCAACCATCAAGTTGTTCGATCCACGTGCCTGGTTTGGGGAAGGGGAGCCAAACTTCGCTGTCACTATCCGAGAAATTCAACACCACCAGCATGCATTCGGCAACATAGCCTGGTGCCGCGTTAGCGTCGCGACGGTAGGCGATCACGCCATGCCGCAAGTGATTCGAATCGAAGTAATAATAAAAAAAGCCTCGGCTTCCAAGTGCGCGATGTGTTCTACGGAGTTGGCCTAGAATTCGGTGCAGTCGGACAAGTGCCTTGCCAGCAACGTCGTAGAAGTATTCCCAATGCAGCGCTCGCTCAAAAAGATTTCGGCCGATTCCAAAATTCGGCACCCCCCAGTTCTCGCCGAATTCCTGTCCGTTCCACAACATTGGAATCCCTTTTGCCGTGTAGAGCGCAATCACATAGGGTTGCATTTTGTAGTAGCGATCACGGTCGCCGTAGAATTCGCCCAACAGGTCGCGAAGGGGAGTTTGTCCGAACTGATTGATGAACCGCGGATGATCGTGCGATTCGAGGTATTGGAAGGGTGCCACCGGAAACGACTCACCGTTGGCCGGATTGCGGAACTCGTTGGGGAAGCCGCGAAACTCGGGATCCAAGAGGTGCGCGAACTGATCGCCGACGTAGTTCCAGCGAGCCATGTCTCGAGCGCGATCGAGCAGCCCGTTTTGCCACGAGCAATTGGAATAGGTTTGCGACAGGATGCCGGCAGGATCGGGCAGGTGCTCGGCACATTGGATGATCTTGCTCCGACCGTTACCACCGTCGAATCGGGGCAGCGATTTGGAATCTTGGTAGGTGCGGTAGACAAGATTGGCGTAGCCCTGCCCCGCCGGACCGTCGTACATGCCGGGGACATAGTCGTAACGGAAACCGTCGACATGGTATTCACGCAGCCAATATTGATTGAGTTGAAAAAAATAATCGCGAGTGAATTCCTTGGTGTAATCGGTTCCGGGCCGTCCTTGGAAGAACTCGCCGGAGAAGAGACCCATCATTGGATTCGGTTCCTCGGCAGTGTCGTACACGAGGCTGTAAGCAAACTCAGGGTGGGCGTGCGCATAAACGGAATCGAGGATGACGGCGATGCCGCGTTCATGACAAGCGTTCACGAGTCGTTTCATGCCCGTGGTTCCTCCTAGTCGGTCGTCCGGTGCGAAGTATCCCAGCGGCGTATAGCCCCATTCGACGTCTTCCTTTACGTTGGTAATCGGCATCAGCTCAAGCACGTTTATGGCAAGCCCACTAAGATAGTCGAGTTGATCGATCACGCCCTCAAAGTCGCGGTTAAATTCTCGAACGTTCAGCTCGTACACAATCATGTCGTCGACTTCAGGAACTTGGAAACCAGCATCCGTCCATGGAAAGGGCTGCGGAGCGTTGTCGATCGTAAAAGCCGAGAGAGTGCCTATCCCTGCCGCTCGACCGAACGGGTCGGAAAACCAGAACGTGACCTCGCGATTGCCACGCAAGAGCTGAAAGCGGTACAGGTAAGTGCCCGGCTGGCCGAAGTGGCTCGCAGGATCGGCGACGAGCGGCGCGTCTATCTCCCAAAGATCTAACGCCGATCCATTCATCCAATTCAGATAGTAGTTCCTCGGTTCGATGCCCCGAATGAATTGGTCCTGCTCATGAATGATGCGGACCTTCACGGAGTAGCCCTTATTAAAGGTGATGCCCGGAAGATAGATGCCAAAACGCACATGCCAGTTTCCAGCCGCATCGCGCTGTGGAGTTGCTCCGACTTTGCTCAAATCGATCATTGAGTTCGCCTGATTCCTTTTTTACAGGGGAGTGACGATGGTGTTTCTAGAGTAGATTCCACAAATCACTTGCGTGCCGCGTCGCGGGGTGCGCGGCCATGATGTTTGTCCGGGATGTGAAGTGGGCAAGGACTTCTTCCTGCAATTAAACATTTGCAAATTATAGGGCCACCCTATTGAAATTGGTACCTATGTAAAACAATTCGACTTCTTTGACGCTGTTGGAAAGCGTGAAACCGAAATCCAAGCAAAAACAACGACACTCCTGGCGGATCGCCACCTCGATCAGAAAAAGAGACGAATCGCACGAATTACTGAGAAACGCCTCGTCTAGTCCGGGCTGGTCTCATGGCCGTTGAGGCGGACCGCTTCATTCTCAGCGTATTCTCATATTGTTGACGGGCGAGTGCCGTCCGGAGATGATGGGTAGATACGGTACCGGTTCTTAGGTCTAGAAAGGGTGTGCAATGAACAAACTGACTCGTCGCAATTGGATCCAATCAGCGGGTGCCTCAGCGGGTATTCTGGCTATGACTCAGCTTGATAAACTCCGCGGGCCGGTATTCGCAAGCGAAGCGAGAACGGACTCCATGCCGATGCAACTTTACAAAAGTCTCAGTGCATTACAGAAGCAGAATATCTGCTTGCCAATGGACCACCCGAGACGGCAGTTCGTCAGCAACTGGTGGTACATCCATCCCGAGTATCGCATCCCAAATACGTTCAATGCAGAGCAACAGGAACTGATACGAAAAATCTTCGACTCAATGCACAGCGTTGAACACCAAGACGCAGTCAACAAGCAGGTCTTGATCGACCAATACGGGGATGAGAAGAATGCTCCCGCCGTGGGCTTTTTTGGTACGCCTGACGATAAGGACTTTGAGTTCATTTTTACCGGTCACCATGTGACTCGACGTTGCAACGCTCATTCGGATCAGGGAATGGGGTTTGGTGGGGCTCCTATCTTCTACGGACACTACCCGCACCCAGTTGACCGCATGAATGAAAACTTTCGTGAGACCAAAGACCACCCCGGCAATCCATACTGGTATCAAGGCACGAACTTCAATCGGTTTGTGCAAGCCCTGGATGGTAGGCAGCAGGCAAAAGGTTTGCTTTCCACAGAGCCGCGCAGCGAAAGTCCAGATGCTGTGGTGAAGAAAACTGGGGAGGAACGAGGCTTAAGTTGCTCCGAACTGAGCGGAGACCAAAAGAAATTGTTTTTGGAGACCATGAGAGGCATGATGGCTATGTTCCGCCAGGGTGATGTTGACACCACCATCGAATCCATCCAGAAGAAAGAAATCGTCGATCGGCTTCACGTCTCCTGGTACGAGGGCAAGTACGACATTGGATCCGACAAGGTCTGGGATACTTGGCAGATCGAAGGCCCCGACATGGTATGGTACTTCCGCGGTGAACCCCACATCCACTGCTACTTTCACTTAAAGAGTTGAATACCGCGTGGCCGACGCTGCTAGCGTCGGTTCGGGTACTGGCAGCACCGTGGCCGACGCTGCTAGCGTCGGTTCGGGTACTGGCAGCACCGTGGCCGACGCTGCTAGCGTCGGTTCGGGTACTGGCGGCATCTGCCACGGTTAGTACACGTCGCGGACGTAGCGTTTGGCGTTGGTCATTGCGACCAAGTACTGCTTTGCCTCGGCTGCTGTCTTTTTGCCGTGGACAGCAATCACTTCTTGCAAAGCTTTATCCACATCGACCGCCATTCTCGACGCGTCACCGCAGACAAAGAAATAGCCTCCAGACTCCAGCCAAGCAAACAACTCAGCTCCCTGCTCTAACATCCGATGCTGTACATATACTTTGCTGGCATCGTCTCGACTGAAGGCCAAATCCAACTTCGTCAGTAACCCAACCTTTTGCCAAGATTCCAATTGCTCCCGGTAAAGAAAGTCACTGGCACTCTTCTGATCGCCAAAGAAGAGCCAATTGCGGCCTGTGGCTTTGTCCACTTGTCGCTGTTGCAAGAACGCAATGAACGGTGCTATGCCCGTGCCTGGACCGACCATGAGCATCGGTGCCTTGGGATCGGACGGAACAGTAAAGCCATGCGAAGGCTGGATGAAGGCTCGCAAGCTTGAATTAGGTTGCAAGCGATCGGCTAACATCGTCGACGCAACCCCTTTGCGATGACGCTTGCGTACCTCGTTTACAACCCGTCCCACCGTCAAATGCACCTGCGTGGGATACAACGCTTGGCTACTGGCAATGGAGTACAAGCGTGGTCTGTGCGCATTCAAGGCGTCGATGATCTGCTGAGGGGATAAACGAAGCGTTGGAAACGCTTCTAAGAACTCAAGCACATCCCATTCATAAAGATTTTCCGATTCGCCAAAAGCCTCAAGACTTGCGATCCATTCCGCGTCCTGGGCTACCGCTCCGTTTTTCTTCGGCCGAGCGCGGACGCTCTCTATCGCAACTTCCAACAACTCCGGCGTGATCGTACGAAGGCATTTTTCCATTAGCGATTCCGCCATGGTTACGGACTGCGTTTGGCTATCGTCACCAACGGGTGAAACCTTGGAGGACGCGTCTAGCTTGGCGGCCGCTATGACTTTCGCGACTAGATCGTGGCAGTTGGTTGGCCAAAGGCCCAAGGCATCTCCCACGCGGTACGTTAAGCCGGAACCTGCAAGATCGATGGCCACATGCCGTGTGTCCTTGGCTGATCCAGGGCCATTGAGCTTGTCGCTGGCAATGAGCTGGACTTGAACCGGGTTGTCGCGAGTTCCAGGAGCTGCTAATGCTGGTTTTGCCGGCTTGGCAACGTCATTTCCAGTCGCATGGCTTTGAGTAGCAGACTCCTTGACTAGACTTCGTAAAACTTTGGCTGTCTGGCTACCCCCTGGCGAGCAAAGTGTTAAATTCTTTTCGCTGCCGTTCGCGATCGCTTCTGAGTACGATTTGCACAAGTAACCGCACGACCCGCAATTCAACTGGGCCATGGCCGCCATGAATCGCCTTTCCTTGGGCATGCCTTCCGCCAGTTTCATGCGATCTGTCAGAGATAACGACGGGTCATGCCAGGGAAACGACTCCTCGGCTGCTTGCTCGGAAGTCAACCCAGCACCCAAGGAGGGAGCCAACTGCGTGGCGGCGGCGGCCAATGCTGTCGAACTCCCGCCCTGGGCGGATTGCTGGTCAAGAACGCCAAGAACTCCAGCTAGGAAGCCATTGAGCCAAGCTCGTTGCTCACCATTGAACGGCGCAGATTCCGGGACGATTTGATAGGTCATGAGGGATTTGGCTCCATCACGGTTCTCGATGGGGTTACTGCCGATAGTAGGGATTCGCAGCTATGTTGGTTGAACAAGTCGCATCGCTGTGCAAAGTCAGCGAACGACTCTCGCTCATTCTTGTTTTTGACGTAATAGTCCAAAATCGCCTCGATGGTCGCAGGCAATTCACTGACCACCACGGACTCAAACAGTTTTTTGCCGATAGCGAAGTTGATTCCAGTGCGCCCACCCACCAAGATGTGGTACCCCTCGACCATTTCTTCGCCGACCTCCACTTTCGTCGCGATCAAACCGATGTCACCGATTGCATGCTGCGCACAACTATGGTGACAGCCGGTGAAGTGAATGTTGATCGGTTGGTCGAAGTCGAAACGATCCTCGAGGTACTCAGCTAGGATCATGGCGTGTTTCTTGGTATCGGCCGCAGCGAATTTGCAACCAGCACTCCCCGTGCATGCGACCATGCCTGCGCGGAAACTCGAGGCCCGCCAATCCAGGTCGAGTTCTTCGATAGCCTGCTGGACGGCCTGAATGTCCGGGGTGGCAATGTTCGGGATGATGAGATTTTGCCAAACCGTTAAGCGAACCGAACCGCTACCGAAACGCGACGCAATCTTGGCAAGTCCGCGGCATTGTTGACTGGTGATCCGTCCTACTGGCAAGACGACTCCTACATAGCACAGTCCGGGCTGCTTTTGTGGATGCACGTCTACATGCGCCCAGCGATCGATGTTATTCGGTTGAATGAAGCGATCGCTGGAAACTTTCCTCAACGGTCGCTTCAAGTCGGTTTCGACTTCTGTCACGTATTTCGCAAAGCCCCAAGCATCGAGTACGTATTTCAGTCTCGCCTTCTTCCGATCTGAGCGGTCACCGTGCATGATGAACACCCGTAATATCGCTTCACTAATCGCGACGCATTCGTCGGGTTTTGCCAAGACACCCGTGGGGCGAGCAAAGTCGCCGTGGCCGGTAATACCACCTAAGCCGAGCAAGAAGTAAACGCCCGCCTCCAAGCCATCGCTTGATTCGGTAACTTCCACAGCATGCCAACTGATATCATTGGTTTCGGCCAGCGAGCTAATTCGGCCCGAACCGTCAAACGCAATATTGAATTTTCGAGGCAACCCGTACAACTCAGGTTTATGCAGAATGTGGTAGTGCAGTTCGCGTGCAAGCGGCAATGTCTCGATCAATTCCGTTTCATCGAGTCCGCTCAAGGTGCTTGCGGTCACGTTGCGAATGTTGTCTGCACCGGCCCCTTGGGTTACGATTCCTAGATCGCGGAGCCCCATTAAGACATTCAAGGCATCGCACGCTTGAATCTCTCTCAATTGAAAATTCGCTCGGGTCGTTACGTCGGCATACCCGCCAGCAAATTGATCGGCGATGTCGGCCAAACCGTTTAGCTGGTCCGAACGCAACACACCTCCAGGTATGCGCATCCTACACATGAATGAATTCTGGGCTGGGGCAACGTAGAACAACCCATGGTACTTGGTCATGAACACATCGGTCCCTTTCGGGAATTCCTCTTTGGCGGCTCGTTCACCGATTTCAGACCACATGCCGAGTCCACTCTTGTCTCGCTTAGCTTTTTCCTCCGCCACTAGCGTTTTGCCCGCCGTCTCGAACCGCTGTAGTGCTTCTGCGTGAATCACAGGTAGATGCGAGCTTGAGGCATGCCCATGGCTTCCGATTTGCACGGTAGTTCCATTGGACGTTCCATTGGGCGTTCCATTAGCAGCAACCTTAGGAAGAGAAATGCCAGAGCCGCTTAGGACTGGCAGGTTGCGAATTTTTCTCGCAACATCGTTACCGAGCAATAGACCCTGCAAATAGGCTTGCTGTTCTTGTGAAAAGGCTTCGGATTTGTTCATGATGGCGCAACCTCAGTTCTGCTCTTTCCAAGGTCGAATGTCCACTGCGCAGTCCTTGTAGGAAGGTTGGCGAGAGTAAGGGTCAACGTGTTCGAGTGTTAATAAATTGGTCTTGGCATCGTGCATCGGCATGAAGAGTTGGCCTAGTTGAATCGTGGAGGTTATGGATGCACGCACCACCGCTTCACCGCGACGACTGCGTACGATTACCGGTTGGCCAGCCCGAATGGCCAATCGCACCGCATCCGCTGGGTGAATCTCAACATAGGGTTCCGACGGATAGAGCGAACGCAGCACGGGGCTCTTTGAAGTCCGCGTTTCGGTATGCCACTGGCTGACAGAACCGCGTCCAGTAAGTAAGACAAAAGGGTATTCTGCGCATGCGGGTTCTGGCATGGGTTCGGGTTCCGCAAAAACAAATTTGGCTCGACCGTCGCTGTGAAAAAAGAGACCGTCTACGAAAAGCCTTCGCTCTTGCTCGGGCGCACCTAATTGATTTGCGTCTTCTATAGTCCAAGGCCATTGGATGCCTCCTTGTCGATCTAGCATCGCGTAGTTATCGATGCCGCTGATGTCGCAGGGTTGACCACGGGACAAGGCTTTCATCGACTGGAACACGTCTTCGGCTTTCTTCCAGTTCGGAAAGAGTTCGCCGCAGCCCCACGCGTCCGCGATGAGTCGGAATATGGAAAAGTCGGATAAGGCTTGTCCTGGCGCCCTCGAGACGCGTTTGATCACTCCAATTCTTCGTTCGCTATTGATGAACGTCCCTTCCTTTTCGCCCCAGCCAGCCGCAGGCAAAACGAGGTCGGCCAGTTGGGCTGTATGAGTGGTTGTGTACATGTCTTGGACGACCAGAAAATCCAGTTTGGAGAGCAGTTCTCGTGCACGCGTGCTTTGAATCCAAGAGTGTGCGGTATTGGTGGCAATGATCCAAAGTCCTCGGATCTTGCCCGATTCGATGCCACTGACGATTTGGTCGTAAGCCCAACTATTTTGCGTTGGTATTTTCTCAACCGGGATATCCAATACGGAAGCCACCTTTTCGCGATGCAGCGGGTTTGCGAAATCGTGGTGCCCCATCAAGTTGGTCGTATTGCTAAAGAGCCGTGAGCCCATGGCATTGCATTGACCAGTAATGCTGTTCGCACCGGTTCCTGGCTTGCCAATGTTCCCAGTCATCAAGGCCAAATTGATGATCGCTTGAGCGGTTCGAACTCCTTGATAAGACTGGTTGACACCCATCGTCCACCAAAACGAAGCGCGTTTTGCAGCGGCAATTGTTTTGGCAACGCGAGTTAGTTGCTCGGCGGAGATGCCGGTCTCTTCGCACGCCCGTTCGATCGAGAAGTTTTGCAAATGCAACCGAAACGCATCGAATCCTTGGGTGTGGTTCTGGACAAACAGCGAGTCCACTGCCCCCAAGTCGAGGAGGAGTTTGGCCAAGCCGTATAGTAAACTCATGTCGCTTTTGGGTTTGATGGCCAAGTGCTCGGTTGCGGCCATGGCCGTCTCGGTCTTGCGTGGATCGATCACGATCAAGGCTGGGCGGTTCTTATTCCGTAGGACTCGCTGCCAAAGAATCGGGTGTCCGATACAGGGATTTGCACCTACAAACACCAGCGCATCGGATTGTTCCAAATCCGAATAGCTGAACGGGGGAGCATCGAAGCCAAACGACTCTTTGTAGGCGACCACCGAGGTTGCCATGCATTGACGGGTATTTCCGTCCCCATGCAGCATCCCCATCCCAAATTTGGCCAGTGCGCCCAGAAAAGCCATTTCCTCCGTTGGGATTTGGCCGGTGCTGATGAATGCGACGGAATCGTTACCGTGTATGGTCTGGATGTCTTTCAATCGATCGCAGAACAGTTCGACAGCTTCTGGCCATGACGCATCTCGCACTTTGCCATCGGCTCGATTCCGAACGATGGGTGTGGTCGCCCGGTCGTCCGACTGCAGGACTCGCAATGCTTCCCAACCTTTGGGACATGCCATTCCGAGATTGACTGGATAGTCGGCGGTCGGTGTCAGACTGATCGCTTGGTCATCTTGGATGTGGATCTTGAGTCCGCAACCGGTGGAGCAGTATCCGCATACCATATTCGTGGTCGAATCTGGAATCTTTGCGATAGGAAGTGGGCCAAGACCGAAGGTTTTCGGTTCAAGCAGCAGTTGTTCGGTCAACGGGCCCGTCTTCTGGAAGAGCGCTGGAATCATGTGCTGGCTCCCGGCATGCGTCGGTAAACAATCGACGCAAAGTAGAGCCACCGGTGGATGGATTGCGAGAAAAGGCAAAGGCCAAAGATGGCGAAGGCCACTAGCGACATGGCATCACCCCAATCGATGATGCACAAGGAAACGGACGCAACCATCGCAATCAAGTTAAATATCCAAAAGTCTGTCCATGGTCCAGCAAGTTCTTTTCGCAAAAAGCGTCCGCTGCGTGCTGAGAAATTGTGCCATTCGGTGTTTGCTGATTTGCTTTGAAAATAGTCGACTAACTTCGGCGTGGCTGCAACGATGCTGCATAGAACGCCTACGGCTGGGAGGAAATTGGGCAATCCATCGACGCAAGCATAGGCTCCGATAACGCCAAGGCCGATCATCGAGAACCCAAAGTCAAGACCGGTTCGTAAGGTCCCCCAAAGTTCACGGCGCGTCGCGACGTAGATCATGCCGGTGCACATGACCGCCAGTACACCCACCACCGCCGCGGAAACGGCCGATAGGCTATGTAGTAATGGTTGTGAAGGCAAAACCAGTGGAACAACGGTTGCGGTTATGGCCGCACCCATAAAAAGTCCGAAGCCTATGGCTTCTCGGCTGAGCCAACTGGTTCTCCAACCAAGAAAGGCTCGAAAGGCAAGCCATGGCCGACCGAGGTGAAGGAGTGCTGCATGAACGCCTAAAATTCCGATCGCGGTGGCGAAGGCAGCCCCGAACAAAGAGGATGAGCGCGTCCATTGGAAATGGGTAATCGCCAGAACAATCCACATTCCAACACTGGTCTGCGTCAAGACGATCATGGCCACGAGAGGCAGGTGTCCCTCGTGTATAGAGTCGACGATCGATTCGCTAGAAAGCAGATCAGCAGTCGCTTCTCTTGGTTGCGTAGTGAGGTACCTCGTCGTTGGTATGGATATGCGACTGCTGGGTGCCGTTGGGACAAGCGAGGCATTTTTCTTTAAGACTGTTGTGTCCGCGACCACCGTTGCAACGTCGACGATTGTGATTCGGATGGCTTGGTTTGGGCAGGCTTGAACGCAGGCTGGTGCTTGACCGACACCCAGTCGTTGCGAGCACATATCGCATTTGCGAACGATGCCGAGGGTACTGCTGTATTGCGGCACCTCGTAGGGGCACATCATCGTGCAGTACTTGCATCCGAAGCACTGGTCATCGAGATGCCGAACGATCCCGGTGACGGGATCTTTTTCGTAGGCTTGAACAGGGCAACCGTTCAAACAGGCCGGGTCGACACAATGGTGGCATGCGGTAGTGACGTGTTGGACTATGGGCAAGGTCGCACCGCGTTGGCTGGAAAGCGACCCGACTTTTCG
>JAYTVM010000342.1:0-16588 GCA_043743995.1 Pirellula sp.
ACCTAAATTTTCAATCATAAAACTCATCAGGTAATCGACGTTTGCTATAAACATCAATTCAAAAACTCATCCACCAGATTGTCAAAGATCAGTTCCACCGTCCAACGTTTCGCAAGCTCCAGGCACTCTCTCAAGTGCGCCTCGCCCACAAACCGCTGTTCAGTTGGGGTCGACGTTGTAACCGAGGATATCGACTACTGTCAACTGTTGGTCCCTCTTATTCTCCAGTTTGTTGGCTTTTCAGCCGAACCGGAAAACTCAACCAACCTAGGTCGGTATCAGCAGTGAATCGAAGTTGATCGCTGCGAGGAGGCGAAAAGATAGTGGCACCCTGGCAGGTGTGCAAGGGGCAAAAGAGGTTTTTTGGCACGGTTTATTTCTAGGGGAGGCTGGGGCGTGCCGCGCGCTGTTTGTGGTTGCGTTTCTGACGCTTTTGCTGATTGGGGGTCTAGCTCCAGAGTTATATCCGGATCTGCGAATGGATAGCCTGATTCGCAATCCGAATTCAGCCGATTCCGCGGCATGGTGTATTTCCTGAACTGGTCCTTCCTTTCGCCCAAAAAATCGTAATGACACAGATCATGCCTTCGACGCCCAACCACGCAGAAACGAGGCAAAGTCCCCCTAATCCAGTTTCCAAGCCCGCTTCCAACGGTCTTGAGGAAGCATTGGAGCGTATCAATCGATTAGCATCCCCATCCTCCAATGGAAATGGAGGCAGTCCGGTTCGTCCAACTTCCGCTCAAACTGCCACACCATCAACGCAAGCCAAACCAGTTGAAGCCGCAACCCCAAGCCCCTATTTCAAAGCAACCAAGAACCGCAACGAACCTATTATTCCAGTCGAACCGACCTCGCTGGAAATGGCTGGCCTCAGCGGTCAGCTCGTCGAAGAGATCGTCATGCGGTTTTTGTTCAATCGGGGTGAAGCGTCCGGGCGTGTGATCTCGGAACAGCTCAAACTCCCCTTTTGTTTCATCGAACCAACGTTGAACAGGCTGAAATCCCAGCAATTATCGGGATATTTGGGCGCTACAGCCATGAACGACTATATCCATACGCTCACCGATGCTGGTCGCGACCGCGCTCGTCGACACATGCAAAAAACGACGTACTTCGGCTCAGCCCCGGTCCCTCTCAACCAATACGTCGAATCGGTCCGCTTGCAATCCCTAGAACATCAGCACCCTAGTCGCGACGATCTCAAAACAGCTTTTTCGGATTTGCTCGTTTCCCCACAGTTGCTCTCTCGGCTTGGCCCGGCAGTCAATAGCGGCCGGGGAATGTTCCTCTTCGGATTCCCTGGCAATGGAAAGACAAGCATCGCGGAACGGGTAACGCGGGCCTTCGGAGAGTTCATTTGGATCCCTCGAGCAGTCTTGGTCGACGGCGACTTGCTTCGAATTTTTGACCCCCTCAATCACGAAGAATGCCCACATGAGAATTCGGATGGCATGCTCCGAGACAACCATATCGACCACCGCTGGGTCAGAATTCGCAGGCCTACAATCGTCGCTGGCGGTGAATTGACCATGGAAATGCTGGAAGTCTGTCGCAATCCCGAAACCAACGTCAGCGACTCCCCGTTGCAACTCAAAAGCAACTGCGGCGTCCTGCTAATCGATGACTTCGGGCGCCAACGAATGAGCGTCGATGAATTGCTCAACCGATGGATCGTTCCGCTCGAAAAACGCTACGACTATTTAACGGTAAGCAATGGAAAAAAAGTCCAAGTTCCGTTCGATCAATTGGTCATTTTCAGCACCAATCTCGAGCCCAAAGATCTGGTGGATGACGCTTTTCTTCGCCGAATCCCTTACAAAATCGAGGTCGAGAATCCAAGCGAAGAGGCTTTTCGAAAGCTGTTCGAGATCATGTGTCGCGTTACAAAGATTCCCCATAAACCGGAACTGATCGATTACCTCATCGAAAAGCACTATAAGCCTATAGGTCGTCCCATGCGAAATTGCCACCCTCGAGACTTACTCCTCCAAGTTCGCTCCTATTGCTATTTCAATACCCAACCACTGGAATTAAAGCGCGAATATCTCGATTTCGCGGTGGAGAACTATTTTTCGATCATGTAAGTTCGATGGTAGACGCAATTGCTTGCTAAAGGATTCGGCTTTCGTTTTACCGCAATACCGTTCAAAGAAGCCCAATTTCGTTTAGCCGTTAGCCGTAGGCGTACGTTAGTGGTATCGAGTACGCCTTCGGCTGACTGTTAAACAATTAATTGAACGGTATTGCGTTTAACCCGCCTTAAACAATCTTAGTTAGCGTGACTCCCCAGAATACGGGTAAGCCCACTTGTCGTCTTGCATAAAACCCGCGCATTTCGAACAATGGGACTAGCGATTGCGTTTCGATTGAACACAATCCTAGGACTGAAACAAACCTTTATTGCTGTGGAGCGCGTCCTACATGACACTGTCCGTCCCCGAAACCGTCAAGCCATTTACCATCAACCGGCTTTACCTAGGGACTATTTTGGTCGTTCACTTGCTCGGACTGATGGCGCTAGTCCCCTATTTTTTTTCCTGGGTCGGCTTCGTCGCCATGTTGATCGGTATCCACGTCTTCGGTCAAGGAATCACGATCGGCTACCACCGATTACTAACGCACCGCAGTTTCAAGACCCCGCGATGGGTGGAACATACCTTTGCCATTCTCGGCGTCTGCTGCCTGGAGGATTCGCCAGCTCGCTGGGTTGCAATCCACCGTATTCACCATGTTCATTCCGATCACCAACCCGATCCCCACTCGCCCCTGGTCAATTTCCTTTGGTCTCACTTCGGCTGGTTGATGGTCAATAATCGAGAAACGCACTCCATCAGTGCCATTGAAAAGTTTTCGAAGGATCTGCTTCGAGACCCTTTTTACATGTACATGGAAAAACGGCCACTTACGAATCTATACATCGGCCTATCGCAACTGCCAATCTTCTTCGTCGCTGGTTATTTGATCGGTTGGATCGGCTGGGGACAAGCCAGCGCGATGCAACTCGCCCTGAGCATGGTCGTCTGGGGCGTATACTTGCGTATCATCGCTGTATGGCACATCACCTGGTCGGTCAATTCCCTCAGTCATATGTTTGGGTACCGAAATTATGAAACAGGCGAACACAGCCGCAACAACTGGTTGGTGGCTTTGCTCACCGTCGGCGAAGGCTGGCACAACAACCATCACGAAGATCCCTCGTCCGCCAGCGTCCAACATCGATGGTGGGAAATCGATATCAGCTATTACGAGATCAAACTTCTGGAAAAGCTGGGGCTAGCATCCGACGTCATCGCTCCTCGCCACACAAGGCATCAACCCAAAGCAAACGCAGCCTAGGCTAGTGGACCGCCGTGCCACCCTTTTGCAACCAAGCCTGAATCCAATCGTCGTCATTCTTTTCCAGTGCGATTTCTGGCGGCTTCGAATAGTCAAGTTCTGTCCCGTATCGTCCATTCTCGTACGCGGAATTGAGCAACGTCTGCAAAGGCAATCGGATATCCGGTTCGTTGTGACGAAGCGGAATGCGAACATCAGGCAAGGGCACGCGATAGGATGCCAAATAAACCTCGCTTTCCTCGCTTGACTCGCGGCGTGTCACGCAAATGCGATACGGCCAGCACAATTCCGATGGGTACAGATCCTCACTCGTTGCCACGACCCACGCCCCCTCCCTTAACAGGTCGATTTCTACAAGGCTGACTTCGCCGTCGATCAGCTCCTGCTGTTTTTTGACATACTGCTTACGGCCCACTGGCGTCTTATTTGCAGGACTGAGAAATTCGATCGCGGTGATAACCCGTCGATTGGCTTTTATATCGACGATTTCGATGTAGCGAAGTGTTTGCGGCTCATGAATCCGTCGGATTCGAATCGGCTCTTGCATGGAATCCTCCAAGTCGATTGCCCCTGGTCTCGATGCAACCAGGCTCGCAGGTCCTCCACAATGCACAATATGAATGTCCGGCGAGATGCGGCGATGCTGGTATTTGGGATCGCCACCTGGTTCGTCCACCGAAAGATACTCTTCGACACGCGCATGAAGACCAAGCGGCAACTGCCTCTGGATTGCATCGCAAGAGTACATAGTCAATCGCGTATGAATGTCGCCCCAAAACGACTCCAGCCAAGGGTTCATGCCAGGAAAAGGGTTCTTATCAAATTGCAACATGCTGGGCACTCCTACCGCGATGACATCTGGGTTCTCACTCAATTATAACCTGCACCCTCGTTGCCGAAATGCTTTCGATAAGACAAAAGTCGCAACAAACGCACTGAAAAACGTGATCGCAAACCCTTCAAAATCGTTACAAAACCAAAGGCTTCCATCTAATAAGTGACAAATCCGAGGCAGTCGGTAACAGCGAGACTGCTCGACTCGTGTATTCCATACATCGCAGGCCAGGTACTGATGAGGCTTGGAATACCCGTTTCGCCAATTTCATAGAGTTCCTCTGCATTCCAAAGCCGCCATCTCGGATTCGTCCTGTCCGAGTTTCGAATACTAAGTACTGTTCCCAGTCACCCGCATGAGAATTGCCAAAAATAGTGACGGCTCGTTTTTCAGGAGAAGCGAAATAGGATCCTATTCCAAGACTGCTGTCACCGGAAAATGGTCAGATGGCGTGTGGCCGTTGCGTTCTGTTCGGTCGATGCTGGCCGATTTAATTTGCCAATTGCGAGAACAACCAATCCAGTCAATACGTGGCCCCGTTATTTGAGCGGCCTTAAAGCCAGAGAATGTCCCCTCTTCTGCATTCGTGTTCGGATGAAAAACTCGAAACGTATCTACGATTGGCGACTCCTTGCCCTCCGCGTTCCCAAACAACGCGACGTAGGGCTCGCCCCCTTGCTCTGCATTGAAGTCCCCAGTTACGATCAGGTTGCTGTCAGCGCCGAGCTCTAAAATCTTTTGGCGAATCAATGTTGCGGCTTCCTTGCGCGCCAGTTTGCCTCGATGATCGAAGTGTGTGTTCAGAAACAACAGTGGCTTAGCAGATGAATTCTTGCGATCTTTCAACTTGACCCATGTCGCGATCCGTGGAAGCGCTGCATCCCAACCCTTGCTACCCACCGTATCCGGAGTCTCGCTCAACCAAAAATGACTACCCGCCAATTTCTCGAATCGATCAGACCGATAGAACAAGGCCGCCATTTCGCCCTCGTCTTTGCCGTTGTCCCGCCCAACGCCAAACGGTTCATAGCCCCGCATCTTCGTAGCCAAGAAATCCCGTTGATCCTTCAAAGTCTCTTGGGTCCCCAACAAATCGGGACCAAAGGCCGAAATGGTATCGGCTAAGAATTCCTTGCGATTGCTCCAATGGTCCTTGCCATCGTTCGCAGTCCCGTACCGAATGTTGAAACTCATTACGCGGATCGGTTCACCGCTGAAACCCAGAGAGCAAAATGCGAGGAAGCATAAAAAGGACGAAAGGGAGGAATTCATGGAGGGCACCAAATTGATAGGAGGCGAGGGCTTTGGCGACGTAGCAGTTGGGAGCGGTTTAAAACCGTTGAGCAAAATCGCGTTTTGTGCGGACGCTAGCAGCGTCCGCCACGGGGGCGCTAGAATAATGGCGATTTACCCGTTGCGCGGCGCCACGCTGAGAGTTGGCCTAAGTGCAGATTGGTATGTGCAACTAACAAGAACCCTGCCATATCACCCACGGTGGGCAACTCTGTTTCAAAGAAGCCGAGTTTTTGAGGTTGATTCAATTCGTCAGTGCTTTTCTTCTCGTACAAGTCGGCTGCATTGCGGAATGCTTTTTCGAACGTACTGAGCAGTTCCTCCTTCGAAGGATAATCGCTGCGAGTCTGAGTTTGAGGCTTCTTGGTGTCAGCCAACGCATTCCAACTAGCAGGGCAAACTCCCGGCCCGCCCAATAGGGTCGATGCATAATCCGCCGCCGTCGCCAAATGCAATAACAACCAAGCCGGATGGTTCAAGCCCATCGGTTGCTGGCACATGCTGACATCGTCGATGTCTGCCGTAATCTGCTTTGCGTACGCGATGGTCGCGATGGTGTTGGTATTGATTACGCTCATGAAGCTCTCTTGGGGTTGGATGGAATCGTTATTAGGGCCGAACTAGTTGCTGTAAGCAAACGAATTGTAGCAAAGTACCCAACACACTCCATGTGATGTTGCCTTAAAAGCGAAAGGTTTTTGAACAGCGGAAATCACACGGAGTGTGATTGGTACTGTAAACTCACCCACTTCGCGTGTTGAAATGGCCCCCTACGAAAGCTTTGCGCCCGGCTGGCCGGCTTCGACCGTGTACGAAGCCCGCGTTAAGCAATTGCCGCCAGGGACTTTCACATCTTCGACTACGACATAGTCGCTAGTCCATTTATCAGCGGTCAGGACGCAGCGCACGTAGCCCCGCTCTTGATTGTGGAATTGCACGCAAGTATTGGCGGCTTTCAATTGGTCCAAGTTCTTGACCTCCTTCGGTCCGTTACCGCCACTAGAAATGCTTGTGCCAACAAACTCCGTGGCGACTACCGGACTGTCCGCGTTCCGATCGTCCACTCGCAAATCGTTGACCCAATTCGCGTGAATGTCCCCCGTCAGCACGACTGGATTCGAAACTTTGCGGTCCGCAATGAACTTCATCAAGGCAAGCCGTTCGTAGGCCGCTCCTGGCCATTGATCCATCGAAAAGCCACTTCGATCTTTCAAGCTGATTTCAACCATTGCAAACATCACCTGCTGAGCCAGTACATTCCACGTCGCGGTCGAATCGATCAATCCGTTGTCGAGCCAACCTCGCTGCTGCTTTCCCAAGAGCGTATTGCTGGGCTTCCATGCTTCTTCGCTGAGCGGCTTAAGGCCATCGCCGTTAGGCTGATCGGTTCGATACTGGCGCGTATCTAAAACAAAGAACTCGGCCAAGCGCCCGAAGGATGCCTTGCGATAGATCGTCATGTCTGGACCTTGCGGCAACGTCTGCTTGCGAAGCGGCATCATCTCATAGAACGCTTGATAGGCAGCCGCGCGTTGAACTAAGAATTCGACGGGGTCCGCTTTTGGTTTGTTGTTCTTTTGTTCTTCCTGAATAGCGTTGGCATAGTTGTTGTCGACCTCATGATCATCCCAAGTCACGAACCACGGGCACTGGGCATGCATCGCATGCAACAATGGGTCCGATCGGTACTGCATGTGCCTCAGTCGATAATCCTCTAGCGTCTTGATCTTTCCATCGGTAGGGCCGCTGTGTTTTCGAACGCGATTGACTGCGCCAGGATACTCGTAGATGTAATCTCCTAAATGGAACACCAAATCGAGATCGTCTTTGGCCATCTGGTCGTAGGCCGTGAATAGTCCTTGCTCATAGTTTTGGCAAGATGCAAATGCGAAGCGAAGCGAGTCGGGCTCGGAGCTTGGGTCGGGTAGTGTTCGCGTCCGCCCAACCGGACTTACCGCATCGCCTGCGTTAAATCGATACCAATACCAGCGAGCGGGTTTCAGTCCATTGACCTCCACGTGCACCGAATGCCCAAGTTGAGGCGATGCGATAGATGTGCCGCTTAAGACTACCTTTTTCATGGCTTCGTCCTCAGCGATCTCCCAGGCAACGGAAACCATTTCCGGCTTCATTCCCCCGTCGGAGGACGTTGGAATCGGAGCGAGCTTCGTCCAGAGCACAACGCTGCTAGCATCGGGATCTCCCGATGCAACTCCAAGAGAAAAAGGATTGTTTTCGAAAACCACTCTTCGATCCGCCGCAGCCAATCGAGACGTGACCAACGGCAGACCCGCAAGAGCGGCACCATAAGCGAGAACGAGTCGACGAGAGACGCCACCTTCGGACCGGACTAAGTCCGGAATTCCACTGAGGTTAAACATAGAAAATCTACTATTCGGAGCGAGGAAAATAGGATTGGTTAGTCGACAATATCGCAAAGGATAAATGCAAAGGCCGTGGCAAGTAGTGTAGTTACTGTTAATTCGTCGTGAAATTCGATACCGCTCGATGCGGAATTTGCTCCCTCGACTTGAAGTGGAAATGAATTGCTGTACTCCGAATGCGTCGTACCACGACTATTTCATATACGTTAGCACCTTGGTCGAGTTGGTGTGCAATTTCAACTCCGCAGGGTCCCACCAAGTCGGCTTCATTTGTCTCGGACCATAAAGTTCTTTGCCTTGGTCCATGTAGTGCGGTGATGCAGGGTGGGCGGACTGTCCCCAAGGTGTGCAGGTGAAAGAACGGACGCCATTTTTATCAAAGAACATCAAAATCATCGCCATCGAGCCGCTATTGGCCACATACCTGCCAGGTTTCTTCGGATCTTCGACCGACCGAACATCGAGAAGAGTCTCTGAGAAATTGGCTTCTTTGTCGCCAGAACTGAAGTCTGTGCCGGAAGCCGGAAAGTACTTTTCCCCGCGTCCAACCACATGGTTTCCTCCCCACTTCATGTCCCATTTTCCATAACGAGTCTGCATATCTTGCATCCTTTCCAGGAGCAATTCAAGTATCTTCGTGCGGGTTTCGGCGGGTAACGGTAGGTCGTTTGCCATGGGTGTCAGGTCGCACTGATCACCACACTTGAGTCGCCAAAACTGGTAAAGATTGGTTGCGGTCGATTCGGGTGTGAAGTGCCCATCCCAGGCTAGGATGGATTCCACAGCGCGATTCAACTCGGAGTTCTCTGAAATCACTTTGGGTGCTTCCGCCCAAGCCTGCCGCAGTTCGCTCTGCCATCGACTTGCGATTCGATCGAAGACATCCATGGCATAGGACTTCGCCTCTTCCCGAGTCACCGAGGAGTCCTTGCTTAGTAACTCGATCGTTCTACGGCCACGAGGATTGTTCTGATCCCAGCTTACGTTGTAGATGTAGTTTCGATACTTGTCGGGAGTCAATGGAGAATCGATCATCATGTTGGCCGGGCTGATGTTGCAGTTTTGCATGTAACCTTGAGCCGGATTCACGATTCGAACGAGATCGCTTTGGGGGTGAATTCCGAGCCAGGCTGTTTTGCTCGTCGTTCCGTCCACAGGGCGACTCCAATCAAATCCATCCGGACGAATGGGTGTCGCACCGTTGCGAACGTACGAAATATTGCCTTCCGTATCTGCCGACATGACATTTTGTTCGTTGTACTGATGCATTGCCATCGCTTGATTGACTTCATGCACATTTTTGGCTTTGGCGATCCGATAAAACTGATCGTACAACCCCGTTTGGTCAAAATAGGGTGAAGCTCCCACATAGGCCACACCGTTTTTGACGTCGGGCTCTCCCACAACTGGACCGAGATGTGTGTAAAGGGCTGGCATCGAAATGCTCTTGCCCCCCATCACGGGAATCGCAAAGTTTTTGACTTCTATCGACCTCCACTCGCCGTCGTATTCGTATTGTGGCGCGGGGGTCATGCGGATTTTCATGCGATATACGTCGGAAGTGTCTGGACCACCGGTAGTCAGTGCCCATCCTACGGATTGGTTATGTCCTATTGCGAGCATGGGAGAACCGATGAGGTAGTACCCGTTCATGTGCATGTCGCCCGCGTGCACACGGGCTTCATAGAGGACGGCCAACCCTTCCCAAGTCAAGTGCGGGTCAGACAAAAGGATCGCAGAACCGTCGGCAGAGCGGCTTGGTGAAACCGCCCATTGGTTGGAACCAGCCGCGGGCTTTGCTCGTTGTTCGCCATTTTTCAAATCATCCATAACGGTTCCGATGGGCCATCGCAGGATCATCGCTCGCCCGACTGCTAGCGGGTGCCAAGGCTCGATCGGAATCGATACCTCTTTGGCTTCGTCTAGGTGACTATCGATGTACGACTGTACGCCAGCAGCAAACGCAATGACCGCGTCCTTGATGTTGGCTGGGGCCGTCTCCAGGTACGTCTGGTGCAACGTATCGTTGTGCATCAGTCGCATCAAATAGTCTTGCTGAACGAATTCTTGTCCTTTGACTTCTGCCATTCGCCCGACGCCTGTTCGAATTGCGAGGTAGATATCCTCAAGCCGATCTTCCGCTTGCGCATACCCAAGTGCAAAGAAGCCCGCGGCCTCGTTGTTTGCAACGACGTGCGGTACCCCCCAACTATCCCGATGCAAGTAAGCATTGTCGGCCAGAGCCAGTTGGCTCACACTCGAGACGAGCGTTCCAACAGCAAGCGAGACTATGGGCAACACCAGCGTTCTAAATAACTTCATCAAATCGATCCTGCTAACATGAATCTACGGTGAATCCTCGGACGAACAACTCAAACCATTGTAGGGAAGTCTTCCTCGCCTGGCGGACTGGATTGGGTGGGAATCCGTGCGGAGCCTGTGAAGCACCTAGTTCTTTGCAAATCCTGTAAAATCGTAGTATTCAAGCTCATCCCCAACAATACAACGAACCAAAGTTCCCTAAAAGGGAACTTTGCAATTGACTCCGTGAAGGGAATTGCCGATAATTCATGAGGATCATCGCCCGCAAGACATTGGTGGAATATTGGAAAGCCAATCCGCGATCAGAAGAACAGCTGAAGGCTTGGTTTGCGGAAGCGGATGAGGCTAGCTGGACGACTCCAGCTGACGTCAAAGCCAGGTACGGTAACGCCAGCATTCTCAAGGATGGGCGGGTTGTATTCAACATTTGCGGCAATGAATACCGCTTGGTCGTTTGGATTAATTTCGACTTCTTCACCATCTACATTCGCTTCATTGGTACACACGCAGAATATGACGAAATTGACGCGCAAAACATCTAATCCAGTTCATCCCAAAGTCATCAAAACGACTATGGAGCATGAACTTGCTCTTGAGCGTATCGAAGCGTTGTTCAGCGCAAAGCCGGGCAGTGCCCAAGGTGATGAGCTCGAGCTTTGGATCTTACTTGTAGAGACGTATGAGAAAGAAAAATTCCCGATCGATTTGCCCGATCCGATCGAGGCGATCCGTTTTCGTATGGAGCAAGCGAATTTAAAGCAGAAAGATCTGCTCCCAATATTTGGAAGCAAGAGCAAGGTTTCCGAGGTTCTGAGCGGCAAACGTGAGCTGTCACTGACGATGATTCGCAAACTGGTGAAGGATTTGGGTATTCCTGCTAAGGTTTTATTGCAAGAACGAGGAGCAGTTCTCTATGATGGCGATTTCTTGACTTCAGGCTAAAATTTTTCGATGCATGAAATGTTCAAGCAAGGTCAGTCGTACATATAGGCATGGGTTATCCAAAAACAGACTTGCTCATGGACGTCCAGGCAGTACGTACTTCTCTAACAGTTGGTCAGAGCCACCCGTCAGAGCGTCCAGCGTGAATCGCACGAAACGAATCTCCGAGTGACCCGGTTCATACAAAACTCCAAAACTGCCATCCAGGAGGACCGTGATTTCGGAGTACGCCGATGCACCGCTGTCAATGACTTTGCCGGCACTCCAGGTTTTGCCGCCGTCATAGCTAATTCGTGCTGCGAGGTTTTTACGCCCTAAGACCGACGCCGCATTGCAGAAGATGAGCCGGTCCTTGGAATATCCGTCTCGCTTGGAGGTGTACTGAAGGATGCACGCGTTGCACTGAGGATCGGGCAAGCCCCAGTCCGCCGCACTCTCCCACGTGCGTCCACCGTCCACCGAACGATGGACGTATCGCTTGCCAGGTTCCACTCTTGAATTGACCATCAGCGAATCATCATGCAACTGTACTACCTTGGATTCATCCCCTGGCTTAACATCACAAAAGGCTTTCCAAGTGGCTCCATGATCGACGCTGGCGAATAACGTAACCCCGTGACCGACTCGCACGAAGTTGTGCAGCAACATGCCGTCTCGGGTCCGAATTCCTCGGCCCGACGTAATGAACTTGAAGCTATTCTTCAAATCCGGCCCCGCCACCTGATCTGTGAAGTCGATGGGTTTCCCCCACGTCTTTCCGTGATCCGAACTCTTCTGCACCACAAACCGAAACTCATTGTTTGCGATGTCGCGGACCATGTAATTGTAAAAACAAAAAATGTCACCCGTAGCCGTGTCGAGCAACAGTGAAGGATCGCTGCAGCCTCCATCATCAATCTGGTCGAGAATTTCTATAGGCGTCCAGGTCTTTCCATTATCCAAGCTGCGACGATAGACGATGTCGATACTGCGTTGAAACTTCAGATCGGCGGCGGACTTGTGACGAGCATCGCAAGCCGCGATAAGGTCGCCATTGGCTGCTGTAATAATGGCTGGAATCCGAAATGTGTGCGTATTCTCGGTGCCGGAAATAAACAAGGGTCTGCTGTCCGCCAATTCCATTGGCTCGTTCGGCATCACGTCCGAAGGAACGGGCGTTGGTTTTTCGTCGGCACCCGCTGATTCACTTGGCATTACGGCAAGCAACAAGGCAACAATCGCTGTCGGCATTATTTGAAACCACACGGCTAGTTCTTCTTTCAAATTAAAAAATGGGATTAGGTGATTCCGCTAGGTTCGGTTTAGCCACTGAGCGCACAACCATTGCATGCGAGGGAGATGGAAAAAGCTCTTCCACAAGTTCCCTTTGGTTGTTGTGGCACGCCGACCATCGCGGTGCAAGTAGCCGTACCATTCGCCGTGATCCGGATCGGCGAAGTGGCCGTGACTCCAATCGTGAATTTGTTGATGCCAACGGGCGTACTTTTCGTCGCCGGTCAGTTCGTAGGCCATGAGGGTGGCGATGACCGTTTCATTGTGCGGCCACCAGAACTTCATGTCCTGCCAGAATTCTTGGACCGGTTTGTTGAATAGATCGCGGAAGTAGAAGATCCCACCCCACTCATTGTCCCAGCCTCGCTCCCACATCCATTCGAGCATATCACAGCCAAGTCGAATCAGGCTCAGATCGGATCGATAATGCCCCTCTTGCATGAGGAACCAGGCTCCTTCGATGGCGTGCCCAGGGTTGAGCAAGCGTCCGTCGCAATGGTCCACAATGTCGCCATTGGGCGCGACGGATTCCATCACAGACCGATGCTCCGGTTTCACAAACAACCGTTGAATCTCTTCGATACAGCGGTCGATCCACGTCGTCAGGTATGGGGCATCGCCAATATTGGTCCGCAACTCTTGCGCCGTGGCAATTGCGATCATACGCGGTCCCATGGCGATCATCGGCCGCGCATCCGTATACTTGGGCGGCATCAAATCCGGAGTGAAATTCCAGTGTGTAAAAAAGTCAAATAGTTCCTTAGCACGGCGTGCAGATCGTTCCTCGCCTGTGGCTTTGAAATGCGCGGCGTAAGCGATCGCCGCAAATGACTCGCTGTAAGCATACCGTCGCTTGCGGATTGGCAGCCCTTCGCGAGTAACATGGAAAAACATACGGCCGTCGGTATCAAAGCAATGGCGCTCGAGAAACCCTAGACCACTCTGGGCCCACTCCAGCCACTCTGGTCTCTTCTCGATCGTGTTGTAGAGAGTAAGCAACATCCAGCTCATACGTCCTTGTGCCCAGACAGATTTGTCTGTGTCTAGCACTGCACCGTCATGATCGAAAAAATGGAGGAAGCCGCCGTACTCAGTGTCGATACTGCGAGGAAACCAAAACCGGACCGTGTCGCCGAGCAGTCCATCACGGTAACATGCCAGCAATCGTTTGCGACCGTCGGGTGTGGAGAGCAACGGCTGTCTGGCCCTGAATTCCATAGCGTCCTCCAATTGAAAAAGGTCACCCAGTGCACTTTGGGGCACCCATGGTTTTTGTTCCCCATTTGGTTCACAATGGATGCTCCATTTGGCGAGCGGCTTAAACTAGCTTAACCCGCAGTCGTAATGGAATTCGTGAGAATTCGGACCTGCACAGAATACCCACGACTTCAGCGATTGTAGGCTATTATCCAACGCACGCCTTAACGCAGCTCATTTCTACGGAGTATCGATTCATGCTTTTGCGACAAATCCTATTCGTTTTCGCTCTTGTTGGCTGTTTTTCATTCGGTCAAGCCGAATCGCAAGAGAAGTTCCGTGTCTATTTGGGAACGTATACGGGAAAGGAAAGCAAAGGCGTCTACCAGTGTGAGCTGAATCTCAAGGACGGATCCCTTTCGACAGCCTCATTGGCAGGAGAGACAAGTAGTCCTTCCTTCTTGGCATTTCATCCCAATAAAAAGTTTATGTATGCCGTTAATGAATCCGATGCCAAAATAAGTTCCTTTGCCATCGATGCTACGACCGGCAACCTGACCTTCCTCAATTCCCAACCGTCGCAAGGTGGAGCACCGTGCCATCTCGTCGTTGATCCGACCGGCAAGCATGTGTTGGCCGCGAACTACACCGGGGGTAGTTGCCTTTCGATCCCTATTGAAACGGATGGAAAACTGAGCAGTTCCTCTTCGTTTCAACAGCATCAAGGGCCCAAAAAGAATGGACATTCCATCAACTTGGATCGAGCCAACAAGTTTGCTCTTTGTTGCGATCTTGGTCTAGACAAAGTCATTATCTATGCGTTCGATGCAATCAATGGAACGCTGACGCCCCATGGAGCGTTTGATACACCCAAGGGAGCTGGTCCTCGTCACTTTGCATGGTCACCTGACGGCAAGAGTGCTTACATCAATGGCGAAAGCGATTTGACCCTCATTGCGTGCGAATACGACTCCGTCAAAGGTGCACTGAAACAAAAACAAGTTCTTTCCACGTTGCCAAAAGAGGTTGTTCGCAAAGGGGGGAGCACCGCGGAGACGGTCGTACACCCCTCAGGGAAATTTGTATACGTATCGAATCGAGACCCTTACAACTCGATCGCGATTTTCTCGATCGATCCAACGACAGGCGAACTGACAGCGATCGGCCATCAAAGCACCGGCGTCAAAACGCCTCGTAACTTTGCCATCGAGCCAACTGGGCAGTATATGTTGGTCGCAAATCAATCGGGTGGAAACGTGATCGTGTTTCGCATCAATTCTACGACGGGCCAGCTTACACCGACCGAGTCGAATGTCCGCATCGACAGCCCCGTCTGCATCCGATTCATGGAAGAATTGCGATGAGCATCCTGGAGCGTAGGGTTTTCTTGGGTTGTGGATTAAGTGTTTTTTTTGCAAGGCCATTGAGTGCAATGTTGAACGACGACAAATTTGACGAGGCATCGAACATCTTGACCACGGCAACCGCCAGCGGGCAAGTACGTGCCGCAGTCATTTATGCTCGCCTTGGAAAGTCAGTATTCCAACGAGCCTTCGGTGAGACCAAATCCGTTGATTCGTCCTTCCTCTTAGGCTCGATCTCGAAGCCTATCGCGGTTGCCGCCTTGATGACGTTGTTCGATCATGGAAAATTCAAGTTGACGGACCCTGTCAAGAAGGTCATCCCGGAATTCACCGGTGGTGCCAGGGAACGCGTTACCATTCAGCATTTGTTGACCCATGTATCTGGGCTTCCCGATCAGCTACCGGAAAATGCAGTCCTGCGCAAGCGGCATGCACCCCTTGCCGATTTCGTTAAGGGGGCCATTGGTGTCCCGTTGCATTTTGAGCCAGGCACACGCTATGAATACTCCAGCATGGCCATCTTGCTCGCCATGGAAATTGCTCAGCGGATCTCGGGAGTCGCGTTCAAAGAGTTTGTGGACAAGACCGTTCTACAGCCACTGGGCATGAGTCATTCGGCGTTTGGGATCGGACGATTGAAGCCAGAGGTGACAATGCCTTGCCAAGTGGAATTCGGAGCGGTCGAGGCAGGTGGTGGCTCGCCGGATTCCAAAGATTGGGATTGGAACAGTTCGTATTGGCGAAATCTTGGAGCACCTTGGGGTGGTGGCCAAGCCTCGGCATCCGACGTCGGACTTTTCCTCGAAGAGTTCGTGCACCCCACAGGAAAGTTATTTCGTCCCGAAGTTGCCAAGCTCATGATTCGCAATCACAATCCGGACGGAATCGAATCGCGCGGCCTAGGGTTGGATGTTGGAATGGGTGCAAGTTGTCCGAAGTGTTCGGACAAGACCTTCGGCCATACGGGTTCCACGGGTACGATCGCTTGGGCGGATCCCGAACGAGATCGCGTTTGTGTGGTACTAACAACACTGCCGGCCGGAACATTAAAGAATCATCCGCGACAACTCGCGTCGGATTGCATCTCAGGTATCGTGGTTCCCAATTGAAAGTCGATTCAAAGTACATACATGAGTTTAATCGGCTCCAACTCTCCCTGGTCAAGTACTTTGCCGCCCGAATTGCGACTACGATATGGACGGAGATTTTCAGTAAAGGAGGTAGCCGTCCATGGCTACGAAAGGGAACGTAGGGGCCATCCATCTATAGAACGTAGGGGCCATCCATCTACGAGGGAACGTAGGGGCCATCCATCTATGCTTTCAACCAGAATTCTAACAACTCTAGCTCTCCACGAAAATACCTAGGCATTGCGGCAACCTTTGCATATTCAAAACAATGTTAACCAGCACATAGAAATGAACGTAGATCGAACCGGAAAGTCAACGAAGCACTATCGTCGGCCTTAATCAACCTGTATTCAACTCAACTCGCTCGCGAAAGAATCGCTAACCGGCACTCGGCAATGGCGAACTTCCCGTTCGGTAGCCGCTTCGCCCTCGAAGGATCGCTTCCTGAGCCAACGACTCCGGTGTTCCAGCCACACGTTTAAAAATCTTGCCGAAGCGTTTCACGACGTC
>JAYTVM010000343.1:0-16542 GCA_043743995.1 Pirellula sp.
CGGCGGACCAAAAACTACCTGCCAAGGGTTTCAATGGGAGAGCGAGGCTCCTGCCGAGCTTGGCGTTGGTTCGGCAGGAGCCTCTCCCTCCCGGTATAATCCCGCTCGCCTTAATACATCACACTCCCTTCCAAACCCTCCCTCCATCGCGTAACGGCATCCAACATGAAGCACCATCCTTCGTCGAACTTCTGGTTAAGTCTTTTCGCCTGCCTCATGGGAGCCATACTCCTGAATCAGATTGCAGCGGCGGCTGACCCGTTGGCACTATCCGCCGGGACAGTGCCGAACGATTGCCGTTTATTGCCACCCAAGGACTTAAATGGTTATTTTCCATTCAAACCACCTAAGAGCAAGGCGGAGTGGGAGACTCGATCGGATTATGTTCGCCGTCAAGTTCTTGTCTCGCTTGGGCTGTGGCCGATGCCGACTGAAACGCCGCTCAACGCCGTACTCCACGGCAAAATCGATTTGCCGGAATACAGCATCGAGAAAGTTTATTTCGAAAGCGTACCCGGTTTTTATGTTACCGGAAATCTATACCGTCCCAAGAACTTCTCCGGAAAAGTCCCTGGAGTAATGTTTGCGCACGGACATTGGCAGGATGCGAGGCTTTCTACGGAAACCGACGCCAATCTATTACGCGAAATCGCAACCGGCGAAGAGCGATTCGAAAAAGGTGGACACAGTCGATTTCAATCGATGTGCGTTCAGCTAGCAAGAATGGGTTGCGTGGTTTGGCAATGGGACATGCTCAGCGATTCCGATTCGGTTCAACTATCGCGAGCAGTCGTTCACGCATTTGCCAAGCAACGTCCAGAGATGAACACGATCAAAGATTGGGGTTTGTTCAGCCCACAAGCGGAATCACACTTGCAGAGTATCTTGGGCTTGCAAACCCTCAATGCAGTGCGATCCCTCGACTTCCTTTTAAGTATTCCTGAAGTAGACCCGAGCCGAACGGCCATTACAGGCGCAAGCGGTGGTGGAACTCAGTCGATGATCTTAGCCGCGATCGATCCTCGTATTCAGTTGTCCTTTCCTGCCGTGATGGTGAGTACAGGAATGCAGGGGGGCTGCACTTGCGAAAACGCATCGCTTCTACGGGTGAATACCGGCAACATCGAATTCGCCGCACTCTTCGCACCGAAACCGCAAGGGATGACGACCGCCAACGACTGGACCAAGGAGATGTCCACCAAAGGTTTTCCTGAGTTGAAGGAACTCTACACGATGCTCGGATCGCCGAAAAATGTGATGCTCCAGCGAGGCGAGCATTTCCCGCACAACTACAACGCCGTTTCGCGCTCAGCGTTCTATACATGGCTTAATCAGCATTTCAAACTTGAACACAAAGAACCGGTCATCGAACGCGATTTCGAACCACTTACTAGAGAGCAGTTAACGGTATGGGACAAAGATCATCCTGCTCCTACCGCCAAAGGTCCTGGCTTTGAAAAAAAGCTCTTGAACTGGTTGACCGCGGATGCCGAGAAGCAATTGCTTGGTAGCTGGAGATCCTTTGAAAGCACCGGAAAAGATTTGAGCAATGCGATAGATATATTGATCGGCAGAAAAATTGGCGAAACAGGAGTCGTGGAGTGGGAGCTTAAAAACAAGAATGACCGTGGGGCTTTTGTCGAGATGACAGGATTGTTGAAAAACACCGGTCGTCAAGAAGAGTTGCCGGTCACCTGGCTGTATCCTAAGAAGTGGAACGGCAAGGCCATCGTGTGGCTTGACCAGAATGGAAAATCAGGACTGTATTCCGCCGAAGGGACCTTGAAACCCGCTATCGCGAAACTCGTTGACGCTGGTTCGACTGTGCTCGGACTCGATATGTTGTTCCAAGGGGACTTCCTCAAGGATGGAAAACCCATAACACAGACTCCGGTCGTGAGTAGTACTCCACGCGAGTTCGCTGGTTATACGCATGGCTATAACCACTGCTTGTTTGCACAGCGAACGCATGATGTTTTGACCGCCATTCATTTTCTTCGAACCGCCAAAATTGGCGATCATCCCAGTCCATCGTCCGTCGCAATTGTTGGGTTAGAGGGTGTCGGTCCAATTGCGGTCGCAGCCCGCGCCGTGGCGGGGACTGCGATTGACAGAGCGGCGATTGACACCAACGGATTTCGTTTTGGAAATCTTCTCGATTATCGGAACGTGAATTTCCTGCCGGGTGGAGCCAAGTATTTGGACATCCCCGGAATGCTGGCGGTCGCTCCACCAAGTCCGCTTTGGTTGGCCGGGGAAGGAAGCGATCCGGGACTGGTGAAGGAAGTCTATAAGAAAGCCAACACGGGCAGCCTTGAGGCGGTTAGCGACGGTGGGTCTTCAAGTGACTTGGCTGCCGTCGAATGGTTGCTCAAGTGAATGGATGCGCAAGTGAATGGATGCGCAAGTAAATGTGGCTAGGTGAATGTGGCTCGGTGGTCCGACACCGAGTCAATTTTAAATTAGAACTACCCCAACCTGGGAACCGACGCTAGCAGCGTCGGCCACGGGACCCTTCGCACCAAACTTAATCATGAAAAATCTGATAGGCCTAGTTGTTCTACTTCTCGTCCCGTTTTTGGCAATCGCGGACGAGCCAATCAAGGTTGCTGTCTTCGACGTCGATGCCACGCCGCCCCTTGGTTCCGCCATGGCTTACGATCCGGTCAAACGATTGGATGAACTCACGTTGCGATGTCGCGGGATCGTGATCCTGGGAGCTGAGCAACCCATTGTACTTTGTGCAGTCGATTGGATCGGCATCGCCAACGAAGGGCACGACGCCTTCCGCACTGCACTAGCCAAGGCAGCAGGTACGGTTCCGGGACGAGTCGCAGTTCATGCGTTGCATCAGCATGACGCACCCGGTTGTGACTTCACCGCTGAGCGAATTATCCGCGAACTGAACATCGCGGGCTACACACGGTTCGAAGGGGACTTTCAACGTCAAGTCCTTCAACGAGCCGCCGATGCAATTCGCAGTGCGATACCAAACGCACAAACGGCCACCCATTTCAGCTTCGGGGAAGCCGTTGTATCGGAGGTGGCTTCGAATAGGCGTGTCGCCATTGAGCCCGATGGCAAAGTCGGAAGCATGCGAGGCAGCAGTTGCAAAGTTCCAGCTCTCGTTGCTTTGACAGAAGGTCTTATCGACCCGATGGTCTCGCTCCTTGGGTTTTGGAATGAGAAAGTACCGATCGCCTTGCTCAGTTCCTACGCTTGCCATCCTCAAAGCTATTATCGACTGGGTATTCCTAGTCCTGATTTCCCTGGCATTGCACGGTTCATCCGCGGCCAAGACGTGAATAGTGCGATGCATGTGCATTTTAACGGTGCTGGCGGGAACATCGCGGCTGGCAAATACAACGACGGATCACAACCCAATCGAATGCTGCTAGCCACCCGGCTTGCGAACGGCATGCGCGAAGCATTTGAAAAGTCGGCTCTACTCCCCCTGTCTGCTGCCGACATTGGTTGGACCAGCCAGCCGGTGAGTTTGCCTTTGGCTCCCCATTTGAATCAAGCAGATCTCGTTGCGAAACTCAAGTCAGCAAATCCAAAAGGTTATATATCGTTTGCCGACCAACTCGCCTGGCTGGAACGTGTCCAAGCTGGTCATAAAATCGACGTTACGTGTCTGCGAGTCGGCGGCGTTCGTATGCTGCATCTGCCCGGTGAGCTTTTTGTCGAATACCAGCTAGCAGCCAAGGCCATGCGACCGGATTTGCATGTCATGATGGCGGCTTATGGCGATTACGGTCCAGGCTACATAGGTACAGCTGCAGCTTACCCCGAAGGTGGCTACGAGACCGGCCCAACTTCATCCAGCGTGGCCCCAGAAGTCGAGCTTGTTTTGCTAAGTGCCATGAGGAACGTGCTAATCAGATAACCTGCTCCTACATCGTTTAACAGCAATACCCAAGGATGCCCAATTTCACAAAAACTTCGTTTAACCGTTAGCCGTAGGCGTACGTAATCGTATCGAGTACGCCTTCGGCTGACTGTTAAACAAATAATTGAACAGTATTGCGTTTTATCCCAAGTTCACCCTTCATGAGAGAAAACCCATTGAATACTCGGCGACATTTCCTGTCCACCACGACGGCAGCCCTTTCAACCTCACTCGTTTGCCTTCCATGCCTCGCTCGACAAACGCCAGCGAATAGGAAGACAGAACCTGCAAAATCAGACGTTCCAACAGCGTGGGTCAACGCCACTCTGTTGCCGGTCGACAAACCACCGATCAAAAGTGGTGCGATCGTCGTCCAAGCAGGCAAGATCATTGCCGTCGGTGAGTCGCAAACCGTTACCATCCCCGGCGACGCGACCATAATCGACGTCAAAGGCAAATGGATTATGCCTGGACTTATTTGCACCCATAGCCATATCGGTGGAATGGGCGCTGCAGACGGAAGCAGTCCAATTCAACCCGGTGTTCGCATTCTGGATTCGATCAATGTTCGCGACTCCGGTTTCCGCCGTGCACTCTCAGGTGGCTTGACAACACTCAATATTATGCCGGGTTCAGGGCATCTCATCAGCGGGCAGACGGTCTACTGCAAATTGCGATACTACGAATCGTCACCGCGAGTTGTGGATGAAATACTGATTCGCGACAAGGACGGTTTTGCAACTGGTGGCCTCAAGATGGCAAACGGAACCAATTCCCAAGGTGAGTCCCCATTTCCGGGTACCCGTGGCAAGTCCGCTTACTTAGTTCGCGAACAATACATCAAAGCTCGTGAGTACCAGGCAAAAATCGTAGCAGCCAAAGAGGACACGACCAAATTGCCGCCGCGCGATCTTCATATGGAATCGCTCGTCGAAGCCATGCAAGGCAAACGCATTGTTCATCATCATACGCATCGGCACGATGACATCATGACTGTCATTCGCCTCTCGCAAGAGTTCGGCTTTCAAACCGTTCTGCATCACGTAAGCGAGGGCTGGAAGGTTGCGAAAGAAATAGCAGAAGCCAAAATGCCCTGTTCGATCATCGTACTTGACTCGCCCGGCGGAAAGGTCGAAGCCAAAGACATGACGTTCAGCAATGGCAGGGTGCTTGATGAAGCAGGTGTCAAGGTCGCATTTCATACCGACGACTGGATTACCGACTCGCGGTTGTTTATGCGTTCGGCTGCGTTAGCCGTTCGGGCGGGAATGAACCGCGACAAAGCGATCGCGGGGTTAACTCTTGCAGGCGCTGAGATGCTCGGATTAGGCGATCGTATTGGCTCCCTGACTGTAGGCAAAGACGCCGACTTTGCAATTCTCAACGGCGATCCGCTAAGTGTCTATTCTCGTGTTCAGGAAACATGGGTCGAAGGCAAAAAAGCCTTTGACCTCAGCAAGCCAGAGGATCAACTCTATGCCGAAGGTGGCATGAAGGCGGGTAGCGATCTAGATCCATTCTTATGTTGCTTTGCTCCAGCATGGCAAGGAGGTGCAAAGTGATTTCCAAACCCAGTAAAGTTGCAACAGCACTGGCGATTCTTGGCATTGCATTACGCTGCAACATTGTGATGGCCGAGCCACCTTTGGTTGTCCACGCCAAGCGTGTTTTGACCGCTGCCGGTCAGACAATCGAAAACGGAACGGTTGTATGTGTCGATGGCAAGATAGTAGCCATCGGCAAGACAGGCGATGTTGCGGTTCCCGGCGGTGCAACAATCCTCAAATGCGAAGTCTTAATGCCAGGCTTGGTCGACGTGCGAACTTGTGCGGGACTCTCCGGAATCTTGAATGTCAAACACGACAGCGATCAAGTGGAACACTCCTCACCTCTGCAGCCCGAGTTGCGGGCCATCGACGCTTACAATCCACGAGAAGAATTGGTCGACTACATTCGCAGTTTTGGGGTCACTACCATTCACACAGGCCATGCGCCCGGCGAATTGATGTCAGGCCAAACACTTATTGCCAAGACGATCGGCAATACAATCGAGAAAGCCCTC
This sequence comes from Pirellula sp., assembly GCA_043743995.1. Lineage (GTDB taxonomy): Bacteria > Planctomycetota > Planctomycetia > Pirellulales > Pirellulaceae > JBKCUI01. The sequence goes on from JAYTVM010000343.1 coordinate 5,955, forward strand.
CTGGTGGATGGACGTGCGATCGCTACAACACTGGCTGAGGCATCCGCCAAATCTGGTAAGGCAAGTCCTGGCACGCGGGGCAAACAGATGGCCATGCTTAGAGCGCTCTTTATCGAAGCCCAAGAGTTTCGGACCAAACAGATCGCCAAAGCGAACCCAAAACCTGCCGAATCGAATGGCAAAGAAAACAAAGAAAAGGAGAAAGAAACGGAACCCATCGCACGCAACCTGCGATTGGAGCCTCTGGTCGATGTTTTGGCGGGCAAAAAAGCCTTGCTCATTACCGCCGATCGAGCTCAAGACATTGCCTCAGCCATTCGACTGGCCGAGGAATTCAAGATCCGAATATGGCTCGACAGCGCTGCCGAATCCCACTTAATGATTCCGCAGATCAAAGCGGCCGGAATCAGTGTCTTGTTGCATCCGTCGATGGCCAGAGCCAGCGGTGAGAAAGAGAACCAGTCCTTCCAAGCGGCTTCAAAGCTTCATGCGGCTGGAATCCCGTTTGCTATCCAAGGTGGCTTCGAAGCCTATGTACCTAAGGTTCGCGTGGTGTTGTTCGAAGCGGCCATCGCGGCAGCTCATGGACTCAACTACGATGCCGCCATCGAATCGATTACGATTTCGCCAGCTCGCATTTTAGGAATACAAGATCGCGTCGGCTCACTCGAGGTGGGAAAGGATGCCGACCTAGCACTCTACGACGGTGATCCACTGGAATACACAACACACTGCGTCGGTGTCGTCATCGACGGAAAAGTGGTCTCGTCGTTGGTGCGTTAATTTCTCACTTGCATGGTTTTTGTGCTGAGCGAGGCCCTCACTCAACTACGATAACGTTCAATTTCTTGTTTAACAGTCAGCCGAAGGCGTACTCGATACCACTAAAGTACGCCGAGGGCTAACCGTTAAAAAAATCAAACTAAGGCAAAAATATGCAATCATGGTATTCGATCGACAACGAAGAGGACGTACCATCACCAGCGCTCCTGATTTACCCGGACCGTATTCAAGAGAACTTACGCCGTATGATAAGCTTGGTCGGTGACGTGGCGCGGCTTCGGCCACATGTCAAGACTCACAAAATGCCGCAGATCATTGCCATGAAACGCGCACTTGGGATCGAAAAGTTCAAAGTGGCTACGATCGCCGAGGCAGAAATGACCGCCAACGCCGGCGGCAAAGATATCCTATTCGCTTATCAGCCAGTCGGACCCAACATCCGTCGATTCGTTGAGTTGATCAAGCTATTTCCCGGTTCTCGCTTTTCCGCGTTGGTGGATAATCCCCAATCACTCTCGCAGATTGCTTCGTATGCAAAGGCTCAAGGTGTCGTCGTCCGTCTTTATATCGACTTAAACGTCGGGATGAACCGAACCGGCATTGCTCCTGGTCCAGACGCGGCGGGACTGTACCAGATGCTATCTTCCACGGAAGGTGTTTGTGCAGGCGGACTGCATGCATATGATGGCCATTTGCATGAATCCGATTTAGACAAGCTAACCGAACAAACGCGTCTTGCGTTTGAACCCGTTTGGAAATTGACGGACGCATTGAAAATTGCGGGCTTCGACGTTCCCAATATCATCGCGGCGGGAACGCCCACTTCGAGTCTATTGGCCAAACGCGAAGGGATAGAGGTCGGACTAGGAACGACGGTTCTTTGGGATTCTGGACAACCGGAAACCTCACCAGACTTGGATTTCCAGAACGCAGCGGTGCTGCTAGCTCGCGTGATCAGCCGTCCGACCGTCAACCGCATCTGTATCGATTTGGGCCACAAGGCGGTCGCTTCGGAAATGACGCAGCCAAGAGTTCGGTGGTTCGGCCTCGAGGATGCCCCTATTGTGATACACAGCGAGGAACATATGGTTTTAGAAACGACGAAACGTGATGCATTTCCCGTGGGGACCGTGGTGTATGGGATCCCGCGGCACATCTGCCCGACAGTCGCATTGCACAAGGAAGTGTGGTGCGTCAAGGATCGACTGGTCGGCGAAAAATGGCCAGTGGTGGCTCGCGTTCGAAGCATCACAATATAAAGCGAGCCGTTTAACGCAATACCGTTCAGTGAAGCCCAATTTTGCAAGGACTCCGTTTAACCGTTAGCGTACGTTAGTGGAACGGTATTGCGTTTAACCGTCAGCCGTAGGTGTACGTTAGTGCAATGAGTACGACTTCGGCTAACTGTTAAACAACTAATTGAACGGTATTGCGTTTAACCGTTAGCCGTAGGCATACGTTGGTGGAATGAGTACGCCTTCGGCTGACTGTTAAACAACTAATTGAACGGGTTTGCCGATTAGCCGAGCTGTCGTCACGGATTGGTTATGGCTTTGCGGGCGAAAACGCAGGTTGCTTTTCGGGTGCCGCTGCCGTTGGCGTCGCATCGGCTTGTAAATCCCCAAGGGCATATTGAATGCCGTCGAGCATGTGCTTGAGAATCGCTGGCTTGCTGAAAGTGTCCTCGCGATGCCCAAAATTGGTATAGAACACGCGGCCTTCACCGGCTTGACGTAACCAAGAAACAGGGACCTCACGCGGTCCATCTTTAATCAGCTTCGACACTTCATTTTGCTTCATGTCCAAACTTACAAGTACTCTCAAGACCTTCGTCCCTTCGTAGGTCTCCGGTTTGTATTGATAAATTTCGTCCGTATGCCAAAAACCTTTGCCGCCAAAGGCTTTATTGAGGACGTGCTCCGGGTCATCTAGCTTGAATGCCCAATTGCCACCTGCATTCCACGGATGGCCGCCAAATTCGCCACCCACGATCGCGCGACATTCTGGATGCCGTCCAAAATTATCACTTGCCGCATGAATGCCTGCTAAGCCTTTGCCACCCATGATGAAGTCCAGAAAAGCGTTTTGCTGTTCCGGTTTAGTGAACTGCATGCCGGTTGTATTGTTCAGCAAGATACAGTCGTACTTTTTTAGGTTCTCTGAGTTGAACACATCGTAAGTATCCGCCAAATCAGCCGTGAAGGCACCTGACTTCTTGCCCATCGTTTCGATTGCCAGGTTTGCATAAGGGATCGATCCGTGGACGAAGCCTTCGCAACGGTAGAAAACCAATACTCGCCTCGCTTTTTTGGGCTTCGCAGCAGCGTCTTCAGGTCCAGCTTTCTCGATAGATGAGATCTGTTCCGCCGTTAACGGTTTGAAACTTTGGGCTTTCTTCTTCGTCCAAGGATCGGACGGATCCTGAGCACATGCGACATGCTGTGTCGCTAGGATCGCGATAAGGCAAAAAACGTTTCTCATGGGTTTTCCGTTCTGGTGGGCAATCTGCGGGGTTACTTAAGGAACATCGAGGACACTAGTCTAGCCGATCCTGTGGGCGTTGAGCAAGCAACAAGATTCTGCGAGTTGGCCCTTTAGGTTGGTGGTGAGCTTGTCTCCCACCAACCTTGTTTTGGCGTACTAACGGCCAGCACTCGCGAATCGACCCGTTCCCTCGGATTTGACCGCCTCCGGCGGGTAAAGCCGAGGAGAACGGGAGTTGGACGCCCAACTGTAGTACGCCAAAACGCATCCGTCGGGGGCGAGCCGGCGAGCCCCGAACGGATGGGCTAGCGATAATGTTGTTCGGAACAAAGAAAGGACTCGATACGGCGGAGCAGAGGAACGAGAATTGAGAAAGTGACAGCGCTGCGAAAGGCCGCAATTCAACCCTGCAATTCAACCCTGCAAAGTTTCAAGCGACAATCGACTTCAAAACATTCCCGTGAACATCCGTCAATCGAAAATCCCGGCCCGCATATCGATACGTCAATTGCTCATGGTTTAAGCCCATCAAATGCAAAATCGTGGCGTGCAGATCGTGAACGCTCGCAGGGTTGTCCTGAGCTGCAAATCCAAACTCATCTGTGCTGCCGTACACAGTGCCCCCCTTGATCCCACCGCCAGCCAAGCACACAGTAAAGCCGTAATGGTTATGGTCTCGTCCAAGCTTCGAGGTGTTGCCATTCATTTCCACAGTTGGCGTCCGTCCGAATTCGCCGCCCCAAATGACCAGCGTGTCCTCCAGCATCCCCCGTTGCTTAAGATCCGTAAGCAACGCGGCGATCGGCTGGTCGATTTCGGCCGCGAGCTTGCGGTGATTCTCTTCAATCTTATCATGGTTATCCCAGGGTTGCCCCGCACCGTGCCACAGTTGAATCATCCGAACTCCACGTTCGAGCAACCTGCGAGCAATGAGCGTCTGGCGACCGTGCACTCCGCTGCCGTAAAGATCGCGAATGCGTTGCGGCTCAAGGTTGATATCAAAGGCATCCGTGGCTGCGGTCTGCATTCGGTATGCCAATTCAAACGACTCAATTCTCGAATCGAGCCGGGGATCTACGCGCACGCTCCGATGACGCTCGTTGAGTCGTTGCAAAAGAGTCAATTGCTGGCGTTGCATTTCCTGGGTAGCGTGCGGGCTGCGAATGTTCTCGAGCAGGCGTTCTACGGACGACTGCTTGGAATCCACGTACGTACCCTGGAGGGAACCGGGAAGGAAAGCGGATTGCCAGTTTTCAGCTCCTTTGATCGGCAGACCTCCGGGACACATCGAGACGAAGCCAGGCAGATTTTCGTTCTCGTTCCCAAGGCCGTAACTGAGCCATGACCCAAGACTAGGTCTGGCTTGGATGGAATCACCGCAATTCATAAGCATTAGTGAGGGTTCATGATTCGGCACTTGAGCAACCATCGAGCGGACGACCGCGATGTCATCGATATGCGCCGCCGTTTTTGCAAACAACTCACTTACTTCGATCCCGCTCTGCCCACAGCGTTGAAACCGGAACGGCGAAGGAAAAGCGTTACCCGTCTTGCGTTCCGTAATCAGTGTATTAGGTACCAGCTTGCCTGCATATTTAAGTAAAGCTGGCTTCGGATCAAAAGTGTCTACATGCGATGGACCGCCGTTGAGAAAGAAATGAATGACCCGTTTGGCCTTGGGTGCGAAATGCGGTCCGAGCGTCACACCGGCATGGTCCGTTTGTTCACCAGCTAGCAAGCCCGCAAGGCCAAGCATTCCGAATCCGACGCCCGAACGACCAAGCATGTCACGACGAGAAAAACCAAATGGCTCAAGCATAGTGTTCCTCAATCCACAAACATAAATTCATTGGACAGCATCAGCACTTGGGCCAACTGCTGCCAGCGATCCAATTGGCTCTTGCTTTCGCTGGAAAAATCAATACTTGCGTCATAAACTGAATGCGCTTTGTCGCCACCGGCACCTGTTGTGCCGATCTGAGTAATCTTAGGCGACCATAAAAACTGATCGCTGTTCAAGCCATCGCGAATGTCCACGATGAAATCAAGCGTATCCCCTTTTCTAACCTGGATCGAGTCGATATCGATTGGCTCCGTCGAATGTTGCAAGGTTGCTGAACGCAATAGACCGCTCACGCTATGACTGACAAAAGCGCGAATACCATCGCCTACCGCGGGCTCGTGAGTGATCTTGGAGGTTATCGAAAAATTACCATCCATCGTTGATGTCCATCGACGCACGATAGCATGCTTGCGGTCGTTACCTGGGTGGCCGCCTGTCGCATCTAGTTTCAACCAGCCAAGCTTCGGATCCGGGTAGTTGTCCCCGCCCTGCCAAGCCGTTCCACCAAAGTGGGGCAGCGGAGTAAACGCCGAAATACGTCCTGTTGCCGTGTCAAACTCGCCATAGCCATAGCTCCAATGGCTTGGAACTGGTTTCGCAATCGTTGACTCGAATTCGGGCTGCACGAAGTCCATGGCAAGCTGCAGTTCATCCCTCGTCGGTTTCCTTTGGAAGATTTCGACATACAAACGCGCAATACGTGCTGTCGGACCGCTTTCACCCAAGTTGTTCGTCAAATGCGTGGCTCGCTCTGCAACAAACGGATGGTTCATTGCGAACAACGCCTGTTGCGGGACGGAGGTTTCCGATCGTTGCGGGATAGAAAGGTCAGGGTTTGCGAAGTCAAACATTCGCAATACGGGCGACACTTTTTCTCGATCGATGTTTGCGTAGAGTGTGCGGCGTTTATTCTTGCTGTCGAACAATGCTTGGGACTTGCCACCGACCCGGAGGTCCAACTCGCCCGCAACAGCAAGCCATGCATCGCGCGCTTGCTCGAAGCTGAGTCGGCGGGCCGTGATTCTAGCGAGTAGACGATTGGCCGGATCCAATGGTTGCGATTTAGAATCATATGCTTGTTGATACGTGCTAGAAAGCATGATGGCGCGATGCAGCGACTTGATGCTCCAACCCGTTTGGATAAAATGAGTCACCAACCAATCGAGCAACTCCGGGTGGGTTGGCAACTCAGCGCGATAACCGAAGTCGCTCGGCGTGTCTACCAACCCATGGCCGAAGTGGTGCATCCAAACACGATTGACCATGACTCGAGCAGTTAGAGGATTGGTAGGACTTGCGATCGCATTGGCAAATTCCAGCCGGCCACTACCCTGTTCAAAGGGTGCGCGTTCTTCTCCGCCCAGGGCCGTTAAGTAGTGCCGTGAAACTTCGGTCCCCCTCGTCAATGGATTCCCGCGAAGGAACACTCGCGGAGTCGAAGGGATCAGTCGATCGACAAGGATCGTCGCATAGGTGGGAGAGCCTGCGCTATCCATCAACCAACGATCGACTTCTCCTTGCAATTTCCAAAGCTCCACGATGACATCGGTTGGGAAATACACTTCGATATTGGTGATATGCTCGTCCGGCACGTGACATGGAGACTCAATTCCATACAGGACGCGACGTAGCGCTTCCTCGTTCGCATCGGGAAGACCTTTTGCATCAGGTCGAGTCACAACAAATTCGCGCCAATGTGTTTCGACTTCCGCCAACTTATGACTGTATTCCGAGGCAACCTGGTGTGATTCTTCACGTAGCCCCGCTGAGTCCATAACTCCGCTGTGATCGACGAGGCCATGCCACTTTTTGAAGACTGGATCTGCCGATTGTTTGTCCTTAGCCAAAAAAGCTTGCCATTTTCGGACTACGAATGGGTTGAGGTCACCTGATTCGACAACTTGGTTGAAAACCTCGTCTGGGTATTTTTCGAGCTCGAGTTGAGCGAGTAGGTATTGATCGACTTTGAAACGCACTCGGCCAGACTGCTCTTCACGGCGGTTATTGATGGCCTCTCGGAGTTTTGTTTGTCGCTTTCCGAGTTCTTCCACAAAGGAGGGGTCTTGCGACTGACCGCAACTGACAAGCTGTTCCGCGCTGCTTTGAAAAACTCCGTAGAGCGAGTAATAGTCCCGCGTCGGAATCGGATCGTATTTATGATCGTGGCATCGAGCACAGGCAACCGATAGTCCCAGCATTCCGCGGGAGACGACATCGATCCGATCATCAATAACGTCGTGCGTCACACCTAGGAATCGACGCCCCAGTGTTAGAAACCCCATAGCGGCGAGGTCCGGCGATCCGGCCGGCACGATCTTATCCGCCGCGATTTGCAGACGCACAAAGCTATCATAGGCGAGATCTTCGTTGAAGGCACGAACGATCCAATCGCGATATGCAGAGGCGTGCACCCAACGATTTTCTTCGCGCGCGTAAACGTATCCCTTGGTATCGGAGTAGCGAGCCACGTCAAGCCAATGCCTCGCCCACTGTTCACCATATTGCGGGGACGCAAGCAAGCGCTCGACCAAACGTGAATACCCGTCCGGCGAATCGTCTCCTACAAACGAGTCGACTTCGGCTGAGGTTGGAAGCAAGCCGGTCAAGTCCATGGTAGCGCGGCGTATGAGCGTTCTTCTATCGGCCATCGGACTTGGCTCAAGTCCTCGGATTTGTTGCTTCTGAAAAATGAAGCAATCAATGGGCTGCTGGCTCCACGTATTCTCGTTTAACTTGGGTGGCTGAATGATTGCGACCCTCTGCAAAGACCAAAGAGGGGCTTTCTCCGATTTACCTGTCGTGATCACACCGCTGCGTGGATCGGGTGCTCCCATTTTTACCCACGCTTCCAAGTCCGAGATCTCGCGATCATCGAGTTTTTGTTTCGGTGGCATCTGCAATTCGGAGTTTGCATAACGTACTGCCTCGATCAGTCGACTTGCCTCGGGGTTGCCCGGCTGGATGACAGAACCATGCTCGCTACCCGCTTGCCATGCGGCGCGAGAATCGAGCCGCAGCCCCCCCTCTTGTTTCTTCTCACCATGGCATTCTTGACATCGATCGACAAGAATCGGTCGAATTCGAGCTTCGAAAAAAGCTTCGCCATCGTCCGCGATCGACCTTCCGTCGTTTGCCAGAACGCAAAACACGATGAAAATAGTGGTAGGGTAGGACAATGGAGAGAACATAATCAAACGGGTTGTTCGGTTCGCGAATCCGAAAGAGATGCTAGTTTAGAGCGACGGTTTTGAAATCAATTCGCTCCGGAAAGTGGGTGTTATTTTACCTCATCCCGCGATGAACGGCTCGTTTTGTTGATAGTTTTTAAAAATCTAGAATCCCGGGACCGACAAGCTTATTTGTGTGGATGTTAAGGCGACCGACGAGCTTGGTCGGGTTTCTGTCATCGAAGTCCAAATTGTGGTTCATTCGAGTTTTGCGAAGCGAGCTGTCTTTTACGCTTGCCAAGCGTACACGAATCAGCTTCGAGCGGGTCATGGGTACAGCGACCTCAAAGCAACTTATTCCATCTGTTTGTTGATCAGGAATTTGTGGGATGACGAGCAACTTCATCACCAGTTTCAGTTAGTTGAACGGGAAAACGGCAGAGTTTTGGAAGATTCGATCGAGATTCACACGGTTGAGCTAGCCAAGTACAATAGAGAGCGAGATGCGTTGCGAGGAGCAAGTGTTCTGGAGAAATGGGCTTACTGGATTAAGAACGCGAGCGAACACACGGTTGAAGCGTTACAAGAATTACTCCCAGGCCTGGAATTTCTACGGGCAACTGGTGAATTGAATGCCATTCGAGAAATAAAGGAGGAAAAGCAGATGTACGATGCAAGAGAAAAAGCCAGCTTGGATATTCAATCCAATTTGATAGACGCGAAGCAAGAGGGTATCGGGATCGGCGAGCAGCGAGGCGAGCAACGAGGTAAGCTTATAGGGAGTGTTCAAGTTTTTGAGGGGCTGCTTGAAGGGCCGATTTCGCCCGATGAGTTGCTAAGCAAAAAGTCCATCGAAGATTTGGCAGCTATGGTGACTCAATTGCAAAAGCGTCTTCGCGACCGCACATCGTAGCCCCCTTTTCAATTGCTACCGTTCTTGAACTGAAAGCAAAACATAGTGCCAACGTTAAAACGGAACGACCCGACCTACGCTTACGACGCACCGACATATTCGAGTGCAATCGTAGATTTACCGATTCTATGGCAGGGTTTTACGGAACTTGGCAATACGCAACCATCTACGACAGCAACGATCGGGTTATTCACCAGAGACCCAATAGGGTATGTTGATGGATATGGCTTGTACACTTCGTTAGTTTGCATAGGGCGTCTAGATGCGTCTGGAACAAAGACAAATCTCGAGATTTGCAATGAGGTTAAGGCGAGTTTTGAGAGCAACCTTCCCCATGATTTTGAAAAAAAGTGTGGGAAAGGAAAAGGTACATATTACTACTACAATCTGAAGATCTCGTGTGAAGCTGATAGCGAAGGAGGTGACTGCAAGAAAAATCCAGGGTGGGCAGGTGGGACGTGGTGCGTACACAACAAGGCTCGAAATAATGAATTGAATATCAAAATTTGCTCTGACAACCCTTCTGGTACTGAGCAACAGATCCGGGATCAGATACGCAACACACTCAGTCACGAGATGATCCATGCAATGGATTTTTGCACTTGTGACAACAATTGTGCAGGATCCATGCCGCCTCCGAAAGGCGGTGGGCCCAAGGAAAAAAATCGATACTGCGAGCATATGGCGTGTACTGAACTTCGCGCTTATTCATTCATTAACTGCCGAAACCTTCCCGCCGATCAGTTCAAGAAGTGTGTCGTCGACGGTGCAAAAAGCTCGCTTCCAAAAATCTGCGATCCTAAGTTGGTCGAAAATCTATTCGACACTTGCGCAATCAAACAAGGTGAGCCAATTACGTTCCCGCCGCCAAAAAACTAGTTTGCGGTTTTTCAGTGCAAGAAATAAATCCATACGAAACAAACAATTGTAACTCCGGTCGTGCGCCGCTTTGTTTTCAGGTTTTCGGTATAGTGTTTGCCGTGCTCGGGCTGGCGGGTTTTGCGTTACTGGTGTTTCGTTTTGGGTGTATTCCGTTTACTGAACTCCCCTATTTAATAGCATTCGCTACGTTCCATTTGGCAATTTTTCTTTCGACAGCGAAAAGAGCACTGATTCAGGCTGTTCTTTCAATCTGCATTTTGATTTTTGCTATTCCAAAGCTATACGTCTACGTGCTGTCGACGGGTGGAATTGAGCAATTTTACATTTCGGATTTTGTAGCGTTTCAACTATTGTATTGGTCCTTTGGACTAGCACTGAGTTTGTGCAGGATGGCAAAGAAAGGAGAGTGAACTACGTTGAGAAGGAAAAGGGGTCAGGCCTCTTTGATTGAATTAGCAAGTTGCTGCACCGACGTGAACCGGGGGAACTACGTTGGGGTCAAGCCCTGTTTTCGGT
>JAYTVM010000344.1:0-1430 GCA_043743995.1 Pirellula sp.
AACAACTCTTCGGTCTTTGCCGTTAACGTCTGGAGTGGGACCACCCAGGAATTTCGGCGGTACAACCGCCCCGCCAATTGGATGCTTCACGTCGCCCCCACCGCTATTGAAGATCAATAGTTGTCGGTAGTCCTCGCTCTGTTTGCGGCCCACTTGCGAGAAGAACGCGTTGAATCCGTAGTAGTCATTCATCGTCCAGCGGTCGAAGGGGTGGTTATGGCATTGCGCGCATTGCGTTCGAATCCCCATGAAGGTCTGAGCGACATTTTCGGCCAACTTCAAACGATCCAATTCCACCTGATAAAAATTGGTGGCGGGATTCTGAAATGTGCCGCCAGTAGCGGTCAACAATTCACGAACAATTTGATCGATCGGAGTATTGGATGCGATTTTGTTGGTGAGCCAATTGTTGTAAAGGTAAGCTGCTTTGTAGCTAACATCGTTCTTGCTCTTGATCATGAGCAAATCGGCCCACTTCATGGCCCAGATCTCACTGAATTCCTTGCGTTCGAGCAAAGTATCGACCCACTTGGCTCGCTTGTCCGGTTCCAAGCTAGTAAGGAACGCAGCGGTTTCTTGTTCCGTTGGCAGAAGTCCTGTAATGTCGATGGTGGCTCGCCGCACAAACTCATCATCGGTGCAAATACCACTGCTGGGCAAGCGAAGTTTTTGTAGCTTTGCATTGACCAAGTGATCAACGTAGCTTTCGCTCGCAATGGCATTATTGACCTGAAGCTGAGCTGGTAACGCCAGGACCTGAGAGCCCACCGTCACGGTATCAAATCTCGCCATCACGAACGCTTCACCACGAACACCACTCGTGATTTGGCCATCCAGTGCAACGGCCGCCGTTCGTTCATTGTTGGTGGTAAAGGAAGCCAGATCCCAGACGTCTCGTTGAGAGCCATCGGCATAGGTAGCGACCGCCACGAGCCGTTGTTTGGAGGCGTCCCCTTCGATGACCGCTTGATTGGGGTAGATGTCGACATCTGCAACCGCAGGTGGTTTGGTCGCATCGATCGGAGCCCCGGCTTGCAGCCAAGTCAATAGCGTTTGATAGTGCTTGCTGCCAACTTCGATTTTCTTGCCGCCGGTGTGCTGTACGGCGCCAGTTGCTTTGAGAAGAATAAGGCTTTGATCGGGCACCGCCAAATTGATGCGTCGAATACCGATTTCGCGAGTGATACGTTGGTAATCTCCAGCCGGATCGAAGCCGAACAAACTCATCCGAAATCCGTCTTTCCCTCGTGCAGCCCCATGGCAGGAGCCGGTGTTGCAACCTGCTTTGGTAATGATCGGCATCACGTCCCGTTGGAAGCTAACGGTGCGGATCAATTGCGAGTTCGTTATTTGGAATTCGACCTGTGCGGAGAGGCCTTGCCATTGGGCGGAGATCTGAGAATTGCCGTCCGCCTTGGGAGACAGAACGG
>JAYTVM010000345.1:0-1430 GCA_043743995.1 Pirellula sp.
CGACACCAATCCAGACCCAGGTCAAGTTGCACCCGGAAGCATTCGAATACCGGTCACCGTCTCCGATACGCAATCGGACATTGGGCAAAAACTGGCGACCGCGATTGCGTTTGCAGGTCTTGGGCTTGAGCCGCAGCATGTGGGCGACGGAAACGTTTTTGTCGGAGGCACCTCGGAACATTCCATTTCGACCGCCAATGCAAGCTCCGTTGGCTTGTTTGGGCGACCGGGTGTTCAGAGCAGTACTACCCTCGACATCTTTGGCACCCTGCTCTTGCAGATGCCTGTTCGAGGTGGAGTCGATATTGTCGACGACACTCGCTTTACGATTACCAATAACAATCGAACGGTGACGTTTGAGTTCGATGGCAATTTTAGTGGCCCGAGTACACCAGCTAACATTGCCGTTCGCTACACGGCTGCCAGCACAGCCACGGACTTGGTAACTTCACTGTTGCCATTGATTACCAATGCTGGGTTGAACATCGTTCCACGCGATGCGGGTGGCGGCCGAATCGACATTGGTTTGTTGCCGAACTCGTCGGTTAACGTGTTGACATCGGCTGTTACACTTACACGAGGTAGTGTGGCCGACGGCGACTACTTCATCATCAACAATGGCACCCTCTCAGTCACATTTGAGTTTGAGAATTTGAGCATTGGCAACGGTCGAGATCCAGCTCGCACTCCGATTCGCTACAACAACCAAAGTTCCCGTGCGGACGTTCTTGCGGCGATGAAGGCCGCAATTGAGTCTTCGGCTTTGGGTCTCACGACGGTTGTGCAAGCCAATGGCATAAGGCTTTTGGATAACGCCAAGTTTACGACCAACATCGACAATGCTCCGTCGTTGGTCTTGAGCGGTGTTCCTGGTGGTGCTGTACCGATTAGTTTTGTGCAGGACCAATCGTTCACGTCGCTGCAAATGCGAGATTCCATCGTTCGGGCAATCAACGATGCTTTCAACGCAGGACGCTCGTCATTGCAGTCCAAAGTGCGAGGCGGATCGACACTTTATGTTGAGAACGCGGTTAGCATTAGCTCCGATGTGATCAGCTACTATCTGCGTGGCATTTCAGACAATGCTGGAAACTTCCTCAAGAGTAACCGCATCAACAACGAGACGCAGTTCACGATTTTGATGCCAGGCATTCAATTGGACTTCGGCGACGCTCCCGATCCGGTAACGACCACTCCTGGCCGATATCCGACGTTGCTCGCGTTCGATGGTGCTCGGCACGTCTCCAATGCGACTCCATTGACCCTGGGAGCAAGTATCAGTTCCGAATTGGACGGTACTCCGACCCCTCGAGCCGATGGCGACGCGAGCGACAATGGCGTTTCGTTCCAATTCCAAGCGTTGGCCAAGCCGGTCTTCAATCGCAACGTGGACACGACGATCACGGTCACCTTGTCGATGCCGGGCATCG
>JAYTVM010000346.1:0-4535 GCA_043743995.1 Pirellula sp.
GCAGAATCTTTGACCCTTTCAGGGCCATTCGCATGTCGTTTCGTTCCTCCGGGGGTGCGCCGCTTCGCGGCGACCCCCGGCTACTCTCTATAATCCCTATCGGGATATCCGGCTACTTGCTGAAAACGCTATCGGGATACCAAGCTGCTTGCTGCTATCCCTATCGGAATGCAATTGAACGCTTCCCCTGAAGCCAGGCTGGCCTCGATTCTTGAGGTCGTCAAGAATCTCGCTCGGGCGGTCTCACTAGATGAAGTTTTGCCCAAGACTTTGCCATATTCAGATTGTTTGTAGTCGCCACGCAGAAGGTCGGCCACCGACCGAATAAAGGAAGAGAGGTTGGGTTCGGTCACGTTTTGGATGCATCAAGGTTCAGAGTCGCTAAAATCAACTTGCGGATTCTAGCATACGCTTCGTTTCGAAGCGTTCAGGGGACCTAATTCGTTCTGTTCCTTGAATTTCGATCCATGGAATTGAATCCAGACTGATGCAATGACCCGTCTAATCCTGCGGGTGTCGTACAGCTTAAAAAATAGTAGCGAAGACTGGACTTGAACCAGCGACCCATGGCTTATGAAGCCATTGCTCTAACCAACTGAGCTACTTCGCCAAGTGCTATTTCATTAGTAATGGCCAAACTATATCTCAAATCGCCTCCCACGACTCCCCCACTAGGGCAAGTGCATGTGCGGAGGTTACTCTCGAAAGCGTACTATATCGGACCACGCTAGGCAACGCCAGAGGTTGCTCTTTGGAAGTTTGGAAACGCAGCAAAATCGAGGAAGTTACGAGAAAGAATGGACGAAGTGCCGTGGAAATGCCGTGGCCGACGCTGCTAGCGTCGGTTCGGATGCTGGCAGCATCCGCCAGGTTGCAATCTGCATTATTAGCTATACTTTGGCCAAGTGCACGAGGGTCGTACACTCAATGGTCGCTGATTCTCACCGAAGGTTTTTTATGCGTTTTATTGCTTGGATCCCCTCGTTCACGCTACTCCTCATCGCCACGTTCTCTGCTGTCAATGCCGCCGCTAATGCTGCCGACCGTCCGCCTAATATCATTCTCATTGTGGCTGACGACTTAGGATACGCCGACCTCGCTTGTTACGGTGCAAAAGACATTCGCACACCCAATCTGGATCGGCTGGCTAAAGAGGGAACGCGGTTTACTAACTTCAACATGGCCCAAGCGGTTTGTACCGCGTCGCGAGCCGCTTTGCTCAGCGGCTGCTACCCAAATCGAATCGGCATGGCTGGCGCGCTCAATCACACCAGTACCAGTGGCATTCACCCAGACGAATTGCTTCTGCCTGAGCTTTGCCAAGCCAAAGGATTCAAAACGGCCTGCTTCGGAAAATGGCACCTTGGTACTCGGCCTGCCTTCGATCCCACTCGAAATGGTTTCGATGAATGGCTCGGCTTGCCCTACTCCAATGACAACGGGCCATTGCACCCGACAGTTCGCGGTATCCCTGCGCTTCCCCTGATTGAAAATGGAACCACTATTGCGCTCGATCCAGACCAGTCCAACTTCACTAAGTTATTCACCCAGCGAGCCGTAAGATTCATCGAAGCCAATAAATCTCGGCCGTTCTTTCTTTATGTTCCTCACGTCATGCCACATGTGCCAATCGCCGTGTCGACTGCGTTCGCAGGCAAGTCAGGTCGCGGTCTCTATGGTGATGTCGTAGAAGAGTTGGACTGGTCCATCGGAGAAATAATGACGACCATAATTAAGAACAGCCTCGACGAAAATACACTTGTTCTGTTTCTCTCGGACAATGGCCCTTTCTTAAGCTACGGCGCTCATGCGGGGGACGCAAAACCATTGCGGGAAGGAAAGCTAACCACATTCGAAGGAGGCGTTCGAGTGCCTTTCATAGCGCGTTGGCCCGGTAAAGTTCCGGCGGCTCGTACCTGCAACGATTTGGTCACCGGACTCGATGTGCTTCCGACGTTGGCTAAGCTGATCGACTCGCCACTACCCAAGTTGAAGATCGATGGCCAAGACTTATCTCCGCTGCTGCTTGGCGCTTCGGATGCCAAGGGCCGGGAGAGTTTCACTTACTACTCCGGTTCCGAACTGCACGCGGTCCGAAGTGGAAAATGGAAATTGCATCTGCCTCATGAGTATCTGACTGTGAACGGACCACCAGGCGTTGATGGTAAACCTGCGAACTTCGCAAATATGGCGCCTAATTCGATTGAAGAATCGGGTATTCGAGGCATTGCCAGCCGACACGGTTACAAAGTCGAGAAGCTGGGACTTTCTCTGTTCGATCTCGACGCCGATCCTGGTGAAACCAAGAATCTCGTCGAGCAACATCCGGATGTGGTAAGACGACTCGAATCGGTGGCAGATGTGTCTCGCAATGACCTCGGAGATGCACTTACTAAGGCGACTGGAACCGGAATTCGGCCCGCCGGAGTGGATAACCCAACCAATGCCCAGTTCAACCAAAAGCTGTTTGCGAAAGACAATCTCATGGCTTGGTGTATCGTTCCCTTTGACGCAGCCAAACGAACTCCGGAGCAAAGAGCACGCATGCTGCGTGAACTAGGCATTCGGCGTTTCGCTTATGATTACCGGGCAGAACACATTCCGAGTTTCGAAAAGGAAATCGCGGCGCTCAAGGAAAATAGCATCGAATTGTCCGCTTGGTGGTTCCCATCCACGCTTAACGACGAAGCGAAAATGATTCTTTCGCTGTTGGAAAAGCATAACGAACACGCGCAACTTTGGGTTATGGGTGGCGGAGATGTGAATATGACCGCAGGCCAGGCCGACGCGTTTGCTACGAAAGAAGCCGAACGAATTCGACAAATTGCGGTCGCCGCTCAAAAAATCGGTTGCAGGGTTGGCCTTTACAATCACGGCGGTTGGTTTGGAGTTCCCGAAAATCAACTGGAGCTAATTCGAAGAATAGATATGCCAAATGTTGGTATTGTGTTTAATCTTCACCATGCCCACGACCAACTCGATCGGTTGCCAGCGGTACTAAAGATGCTCAAACCGCATCTCTTGGTCGTAAACATCAACGGTATGCAGACCGATGGCGAACGGCTAGGTAAGAAAATCCTGCCGCTTGGAACCGGCGACCGTGACATGGAAGTCCTTACCGCCCTTTCCCAAAGCGGATATGATGGTCCAATTGGCATTCTGAACCACACCGACGAGGACGCGCGAGGGCGGTTGGAGCTGAACTTGACGGGACTGGAATCGCTTGTGTCTAAGTTGTTGGGACGGAAAACCAATAATTGAAGGGGTGCAATCGAATCCTCTTCGGCACCAATTAACCTACGCCGCAACGCAATCAGGTGATAATTGATAGGCCAACCCAATGGAATTTTTTTTGTGAGTGTTAACCATGGCCCGAGCTGATTTGATTTCGATCGTATGTCAACGGGGATTCTTTGATTACCTTCACTATGGAGTCGATATTGGGGACGGCACGGTCGTTCATTTGGCGACCGAACCAGAGGGACGCGAGATGTCCGTCCAACGCGTTTGCATTGAGCTATTTGCTCAGGGCGCGGATGTCTCGGTGGAGGAAGTAGAAGAGCCGTTCCCTCCGGACGAAGTCATTGAAAGGGCATTGGCGGCTATTGGTCGTAGAGGTTACGACCTCGTCATTGGAAACTGTGAGCATTTCGCAAGGCATGTGAAGACGGGTAGGGGGCATAGTGTTCAAGTGGACAAGTGTGTCAGTTCCGTCGTGCGAACCGCGTTTTCTGGCTTCGTCAGTGCAACTCGGAGGCACGTGATTGCTGGCTCGTTAACCGCTGTTTCTCAATCCAGAGTCCTGGTCGCAGTTGGGTCGCTGGTACCAACCTTGGTGGGCGAAACAGCCCGGCAAGGAGCTTATTTAGCGGCTCGCCAGTTGAAGATGACTCACGATGAAGCGGAGCGTTCGAGTCGAAGTGTAGGGCATGCCGCATGTGCGGTGGGCGGCTTCGTGGTAGGTGGACCGGCAGGCTTTGCTGGCGCATTGGCTATCTCCGTGGCAGCTGATCGATTGACCGACGCAATCCATAAGCGTTATTCAACTGGGCGAGGCGGGTCTTAATCCGGGCGAGCGAGGCTCCTGCCGAGCAAACGCCGCCATGGTTCGGCAGGAAGGCTAACTCAGAACTGAAAGTCTTCCATGATGGAGTCGTAGACGGGTAGATAACGATAGTAGACTTCGAGAGTCAGGCAACACATGGCAGTGACATACAATCGACCACCGGTTTGATTGGCGATCACACTTGCTGGATTTTTCGGATCGGTTAGGAACCACCAACTGCCAGCCATATGTCCATTTTTTTCCTGAGAATTGACTAGATATTCACGCATCCTCTCGTTCCAGTCTTTCCAAGATTTGCCTTGGTGATGGAAGAGGTCCTGAGTCGCGTAGTAATTGTAATAGACGTCGCTAGAAGAAGGCCCTTCCTTGGCGAGATAGTCGATCGCCTTAATCATGGCTGGGTCGGTTTTTGACCATCCGCGAAAGATACGCATCAACGTACCGATAGCGGTCATGCTTGCCGATGGCT
>JAYTVM010000347.1:0-4523 GCA_043743995.1 Pirellula sp.
CACGGGAACCTACTAACTGGATAGCCGTATGCGGGAAAACCGCCCGTACGGTTTGGAGGGAGGGGAGCCGGTCTACCCGGCTTCCCTACCCCTATCAATCCCAGCTACACACTAACCAATTCTTGCCTCGCGTTGTTGACCAAAACTTCCTCCCCAACAGTCCACTCTTTGAAGTTTTCTGGATTGCGATGGATATGGTGGTAAACCGTATCGCGTTCGACGGGTACTCTACCCGCTTCGACAATCAGATGCTTCATCTGTTCGACGGTTAGCATCTCAGGCGTGGTAGCCCCAGCATCGTGATAGATCAATTCGTGCCGCACAGTACCATCGATGTCGTCCGCCCCATAAGCCATTGCCGTTTGGGCTGTGCCGATTCCCAACATAATCCAATAGGCCTTCATATGAGGCACGTTATCGAGCATCAACCGGCAAATCGCCATCGTTCGCAGGTCCACCAGAGCAGATGGCTTTTTCAAATGTGACAGTTTCGTGTTCTCCGGATGAAATGCCAAAGGAATAAACGTTTGGAATCCGCCTGTCTTGTCCTGCAATTCCCTCAGGCGTAACAAGTGATCGATTCGGTGGTACGCTTGCTCCACATGACCATAAAGCATGGTGCAATTCGTTTTGAGTCCGATCTCGTGGGCGGCTTGATGGATCTCAAGCCACTTGTGAGAGTTGGCTTTGTGTTCGCAAAGCTGATCGCGAACTTCCGGGTGGAATATCTCGGCACCGCCCCCTGGCATGCTCCCAAGCCCGACTGATTTTAAATCAAGTAAAATCTCTTTTGAGGTCATCTTGGTCAGGAACTCAAACCAATTGATTTCGACCGCAGTCCACCCCTTGAGGTGCAGTTTTGGATAAGCCATATGCAATTTTTCAATCATGCCGCGGTACCAATCGTACCCAAGTTTATGGTGCAGCCCGCCTACGATATGCATCTCAGTGCAACCGTTGTCGACCGCTTCTTGGCCACGATGCAGAATCTGTTCGTCGCTCATCGCGTACCCTTTCGGGTCTCGAAGGTCGGATCGGAAAGCGCAAAACCGACATCGATAAACGCAGACGTTGGTTGGATTCAAGTGCGTATTGATGTTGTAGTAACCGACATTGCCATTGATCTTCTCTCGGACGTAGTTCGCAAGTTGCCCGACTTCATGCAGGGGCACTTCGGGCGAATAGAGAAATATCCCGTCGTCCAAATTGAGGCGACCACCTTGTTCCACTTTGTCGCGAATGGAACGCAAACGATCCTGTACTTTGAGGCTACTCATGATTGAAATATCTGTTCAGAGCACGGATTGGAGAGATGGAAAAGTGTTTCTTCATCGCCAGTAAGCATCAATCGTTCCCACGGTGAGAACCAAGACGCTGATGATGGAGTTGAGTTGAAAAAAAGCCAACTGCATTCGGGAAAGATTTTTGTCGGAGATCACACTGTGTTCGTAAACCAACAATAAACCGACCATCAATAAAGTTGCCCGGAAAAGCCAGCCTAGCGATAACGCAGGCAAGGCAAAAGTCATCGCTAGCGCAACCAACCACATTGCAGTATGACTCGCTGCCGCTACTCGCAATGCGCTTCTCACTCCCAGCCATGCTGGGATGCTAAACAGGCCAGCCCTTTTGTCGTAGTCCGCATCCTGGCAAGCGTAGATAATGTCGAAACCTGATACCCATAGTAAGACAACGAGACCCAGCGACAGAGCTGGCCAAAGATCCAGTGGATGCGACTGAACGCTTTCTCCTCGCAATGCGATCCAAGCACAAATTGGAGCCAGCATCAATGCCGTTCCTAGCCAAAAATGAACTAAGATCGTAAACCGCTTGACAAGGCTGTAAATCGCAAGAAAAGCTAGAACCGGCACGCTCAAAATCAGAGGCAATGTGTTTGGCAAAAACAAGCAACACGAGGCTATAAAGAGCACTGCACAGTCAACACTAAACCAGGCAACGCTAGATCGGGACAGAATCTTAGCAGGTAAATGCCGAGAAGCCGTGCGTGGGTTCTCACCATCCCAACGATGATCAAGCAAACGGTTGATAGCCATGGCAAAACTGCGAGCTGCAACCATACATAGGAGGATCCCAAGCAACGATTGCCAACGTACGGTCAAGTACGTATTCGCCAAACCAGAGGCAGCACCGTTTGATGGCAAAGGAACGACATAAGCCCATGAGGTTGCGAGCAAGGCAAACGGCAATGCGAAGATCGTGTGGCTAAAACGGATCAACTGCAGGTAGTGCTTTGTTATCGCGAGCCAGCCTGATTCTTTGCTGCTCGCTACGGCTGCAATGTTCATGTGCCCGCTCCTGGCTCTGGACTGTCACTCCAACGTTGCATCAGGGAATTTGGGACTTGCAAGTGATCTAGAATCCTTGCGACGATAAAATCAATGAGATCGACTACCGATTTGACATTGTGGTACCAACCGGGCATGGCAGGTAAGACTATGGCACCCGCTTGTGCGGCCCGATGCATGTTCTCGAGTTGAAAAACCGACATCGGTGTTTCGCGTGGTACCAGAATCAGCTTGCGATGTTCTTTGAGATGAACGTCGGCTGCCCGCTGGATAAGATTGTTACCGGCCGCATGCACGACTCCAGAAATAGTAGCTCCCGAGCAAGGACAGATCACCATTCCCCGAGTTAGAAACGACCCGCTTGCGATTGGAGTCATGTAGTTTTGATAGTCATGTAAAGTAATGCACTTCATATCCATTAAGACCTGCTGAGCGGATCTTGGCTGCCATTGTTCTTGTGTTGTCTCGTCGGGCCAGCAGTAGCTCATCAGCAAATCGATTCGATTGCGATTTGGTCCAACGTCGATATTGAGTTCTTGATGGATGACGGTTGCTGCCGATGGGCTCATTACCAGATGCACCGGGACGTGCGCGTCACACAAGCACTGTAGCAAACGTACCGCGTACACCGCGCCGCTTGCACCGGTAATAGCCAGAACCAGCGGATGTTCTATCTTGGCACGGGGGTTCATTTCGTCCCCACGTACAAGGTGACAACACCGAGTGTCATTGGAACCATCTTGATATCCGTTAAGCCGACCAATCGCATGATCTCGGCCAGAGCTTCGCCGCTTGGGAATTCCTGGACGCTCTGAGGCAGGTACTCGTAAGCGGACTGTTTGTTCTTGGACAAGCTCTGGCCGACCCTAGGTAGAACGTGTTTGAAGTAAGCGTTGTAAAGATGGCGAAGACCAAAGACAGTTGGTTTGGAAAATTCCAACACCGCGACTTGGCCGCCTTTTTTGCAAACTCTCCTCATTTCCGAGAGTCCCTTTTCGGTGACCGCGACGTTTCGCAAGCCAAAGGCGACCGTAACGACTTGGAAATGGTTTTCCGGGAATGGCAATTCTTGCGTGTCCGCTTCAATAAACTCGACGAGAGAATGGCCTGGCAATTTCTTAGTCTGCTTTTCGCGGGCAATTTTAAGCATCTC
The DNA here is from genome assembly GCA_043743995.1 of Pirellula sp. Classification (GTDB taxonomy): domain Bacteria; phylum Planctomycetota; class Planctomycetia; order Pirellulales; family Pirellulaceae; genus JBKCUI01. The sequence goes on from JAYTVM010000347.1 coordinate 3,460, forward strand.
ATCGCAGAAATCACTGCCGACGATGACGGTTTCTGGGCCAAGCGTTCGAGCCATGGCGATCGCCAAGTCACCCGTACCAGTACAAGCGTCAAGAATGGGTTCACCGGCTTTGAGATTGAGGATGCGCAATGTTTTCGCACGCCAGTGAGTATCGATATTCAACGACAAGACATGGTTCATCAAGTCATATTTAGGCGCGATTTCCGCGAACATTTGTCGAACGCGATCGCCGGACTTATCTAGCATCGGGGTCCTAGTGAAACTCGGTTTTTCGGTGGTTTCGGCAAAACGCATGATCAGCATCCTCGGGAACTTCAAAGCTTACGGCTTGACTGCATTTTCTTAGGAAACTTAACCGGGCTAACGCGGCTAACTCCGTGCCTGAGCCGTCTTCGACCGCGAACTTTTGCGGAAAATGAGAGCCGCGCCGGCAAATAGGATTGCGGCTGCCAAAACCGGAACTAAATGCAACGGACTAGTTAGATAATGGAGAACTCCATTTCCAACTCGTTGGTTTCCGTGCCCGGGATGAGCCGAACCAATCGCGGAAAGGGACGCGAAAGCTATCAATGTCAATGCGATGCGGCAAGCGAACATGGTGTTTTTCGATTAGTTTGGACGTATTTCGATAAGTTTGGAAGAGTCAAGCAAACTCCAACCGTATTTTAGCCAAGTTGACTACCCATGGTAAGGTAGCCGGACTTATGCGAATTTAGGGTAGCTCGAAACTCGGTGTCGAGAATCAGGGCGATGTCGAGAATCAACACGAAGAGTGATTTAGCGTGTGGTTCTGCCTCTTCGAAGCAGATTTCCACGTTTGGAAGGACGAATTGAAAGGGATGCGTGTCTTCATCGGAACGAAAACACTAGTTTTGGGCCGTCCGCTAAATAGAATCCTAAAAAAGGGGCGGGTTTGGCTTGCCCCGGCTGTGCTCTAGGATATGCTTTTGAGCGACGTTTGTCTGGAGGGTAGGCGAATGGCTAGCGGCTTCATTGGAAATGAAGTGCCCCGTAAGGGGTTGCGGGTTCGATCCCCGTGCCCTCCGCTTTGACAGTTTGTGACA